>JANXWU010000030.1 GCA_025350985.1 Spartobacteria bacterium
CGAGCCGCCGCTGCCTTCAAGCTCTTTCACGTCCGCCGTCGTGCCGAGAAGCGCCACCAGATGACCGCCCGCCGACGCGCCCCACACGCCGATGCGATCCGGGTCGATGTGATATTCCGCCGCATGCTCGCGCAGGAAACGGATCGCGCATTTGCAGTCCTCGATTTGCGCGGGAAACTTCGCGACCTGACTGAAGCGATACTCAATGCTCGCGCCGACGTAGCCGTTCTTGGCGAGTGCATAAATCGACCCGATCCCTCCATCACGGCTGCCTCCCTTCCAACCGCCGCCGTGGATAAAGACCACCGCCGGCAGCGCCTCCTTGATCTCGCCCTTGGGCATGCCGAGGTGAAGGTGCAGAGTGCGCTCCCCCCCTTTGCCGTACTCGACATCGCGACGCAATTCGATGCCGGGAGACACCGGCTGTTTCTCTTTTATTTTGTCCTCGGAAAAAGCCGGGGCGTGAGCGAACAGCAGCGCAGTGAAAAGGAGGGGCAGGTTTTTCATGGGGAAAACTTTGGCGCGGGAACGTTGGATTGGCAGTCCCCGAAAGTCGGGCGTTACTTCTTAACGCGCTTCAGGTGTTTGTCGAAGAAATCGAGTGTGAACGCGCGGAAGAATGTTTGGCCGTCACGCCGATGAATGTCAAACGCCGGGAGTGGCTGAGTTTGAGAACCGCGTGTCATTCCGACCGGAGCGCAGCGGAGTGGAGGAATCTCGCAAAGGATCCCAGCGCGTTGCTTTCCAGATTGATGGTGAGATTCCTCGACTCCGTTCCGTTTCGCTCGCGCTCACTCCACTTCGCTCGGAATGACTCGCGTTGTGACCTGCTGAAAATTTCCACCACCGGAACGACTGCTCGTTCCCTCTGTCCGTCAATTCGCGTTCGCGCCGCCACGCACCAAGGCGCGCATCACACCTTGCACAACCAGTTCACGCGCAGGGAGAAGATCAGGATAAAACGGATTTTCCGCATGTAGAAACGGCCGGCCATTTTTCACGACATAGCGTTTCAGCGTCGTCTCACCATCGATCAAAGCGGCCACGATGTCGCCGTCATGCGGCTCGCGAAATTCCATGATCACCAAATCGCCGTCGCAAATGTGCGCGCCGGTCATGGAGTCGCCGCGCACGCGCAAGGCAAACGCGCCCCCCGACGCGCCCGACCGCGCCACCCTGGCCGAGAGTCCAGCCGAAGTTGCATCGATCGTCACCACCCCTTCCGAAGTCTGCTCCGTCCACGACGCCATGCCCGCGGCGATGCGGCCGAGAATGGGCACGTCGATCATTTTGCCCCGCCGCAAGGTCGAAGCCAGGGCCACGCCCCGCGCCTTGCCCGCCTGCCGGAGGATGGCCCCTTTTCGCTCCAAGGCACGCAGATGATTGAGCGACGCCGTCTGGCTGGCAAAGCCGAAATGTTCCTGAATCTCGCGCGTGGACGGCATCACGCCGCTGCGCTGAACGGCGGTTTCGAGAAAGCCCAGAACTTGTTGCTGACGTTTGGTGAGCGTCATGTTCGGGTGAACACTACGCGGAACCCCATGATCCGCCAGACTTTTCTCGCGCGCCGCCGGATCAGCCGCGGCGGTTTTGACTTGTCAATGGCAGTCCGCCCGCCCATCAACTTCCCGCCCATGAACGTCCTCATCCTTGCCGCCGGCTACGCGACCCGCCTGTATCCGCTCACGGAAAAAACCGCCAAGCCGCTCCTCAAAGTCGCCGGCAAACCGATGATCGAATGGGTGACGGACAACTTGGCTGACGTGCCCGGCATCGCGAAGATTTGCATCGTCACCAATGACAAATTCGCCGCCGATTTTCAGCATTGGGCGGATGAATACCGCAGCCGCCATCCGGCGTTGCACTTCGAGATTATCAACGACGGTTCAACCAACGACTCCAACAAGCTGGGCGCGATTGGCGACATCAACCTCGCCATCTCACGCGAGAACCTCGCGACGGCGCCGCTCCTCGTGGTGGCGGGCGACAACCTCTTCAACCAGTCTCTGGCCGGCTTCGTCACGTCGGCCCAAGACCACCCCGCGACGCTCGCCACCTATGACGTGCAGGATTTGGAGGCGATCAAAAAATACGCCAACGTGGAGACCGACGACTCCGGGAAGATTGTCCACTTCGAGGAAAAACCGGCGCATCCCAAGAACAGCGTGGCTGGCATCGCGCTGTATTACTTTTCGCCAGAGGTCGTCGGCATGTTCGCCACTTATCTCGCGGCGGGAAACAATCCCGATCAACCCGGTCGTTTCATCCAGTGGCTCTATCCACGCGTGCCGGTGAGGACGCATCTCATCGGCGGGATTTGGTATGACATCGGCAGCCAAGAGACGCTGGAGGAGGCGAACCGAATCTTTGCCGGCACGCCGGAAAAAGGCGGGGCATAAAGCCATCCGCGAGCGGGAAAGCTACCCGTGGATCACCATCTGAATATCCTCCGGCAACCCCGCCGCTACCCGCTCCACGACATTCCCTTTCAGCAGCTTGCTCAAACCGATGCGATGCGAGGAACCGAGCACTAGATAATCGATGGCGAGGGTCGCCGACAGATCGAGAATGGTCGTGGCCGGATCATCGCTCACCGCAAACACCGGCACCACATTCACGCCGCGTTCCTGCCCGAGATTTTGAATGAGCGACATGATCGCCGTGGCCTCCGGATCTTCCTGCCATTTCGCACGCCCGACCGTGGTCGTGCCGCCGGGGAAAAACACCGCGATCTCCTTCACGTAAAGCACCAGCAGCGTCGCCTTGCGCAGTTGCGCCTCGTCCAGCGCGAAACGGAGAGCGGGCGTGATGCCGCGCACCGCGACCATGATTTTCTGCCCTTCCTCCAGCCGCGGTTGGAGTTTGGCGATGGCCTCCGGCGTGACCATTTCCGCGATCCGGCGCGAGACGGTGACGACAGAAAGACCGCCTCGTTTTAACGAATAAGTCCGCAGCGCAAGGCCGATGCCGAGCACGCAGAGCACGAAAAAGAGCGCGTCCGGTTTGGTCTTCGCGAGCGTCAATTCCACCCCGAACAGAATCACGAACGTCGCCCCGAAAAGTGCCCTCGCCTTCCAGTTGATGGGAAGCGTCCGGTTGGCGGCGCACGAGCCGACATTGACCGTGATCGCGCCGACGACGCCGATGGCGTAGAGGCCGGAGAGCGCGTTAAAATCGCTGGCGATGAACAGCACCGCGACTGGCAGCGCGACGGCGATCAACGCCGGAATCAGCGGCACGCCATAGCGATTGAGCCGTGTGAATTCGGCGGGCATTTCACCATCCCGCGCCAGCATGTAGAGCAGGCCGATCATCGCGACGATGGCGGTGTTCGCAGCGCTCAGGAGCAGCAGGAAAAACATAATCCCCGTCACCCAGCCGAAGGCCGTCCCGAACCACGGCGCCACGGTCGCGCTCCCGAATTGCTCCGCGATGAAACGCAGCATGTCCTCGTACCGCGCGCTGAGCATCGTCTCCATCTGTCCGCGCGTCAGCGAGGGATTCGCG
>JANXWU010000034.1 GCA_025350985.1 Spartobacteria bacterium
ATCGCGAACTCGAAGGCGTGTGCGTCGCGCTTTTTCGCGCCAAACGCGCAGAACTGACATGCGAGGATGCAGACGTTCGAGTAGTTCAAATAACGATTGCGAATGTAGGTCGCGACGTTTCCGTTTTTGCGCTCCCGCACGATGTTCGCCATCAGCCCGAGCGCGTTGAGGTGCGGGGTCGAATAAAGCGCCAGCGCGTCGTCATCGGAAACGCGTGTGCCCGCGACGATCTTGTCGAAGATCGGGCGCAACTCGGTTGGGATCAAAGCGGGATGCATGTTCTACGAAACGGAAGGCGCACGCTAGGGTGCGGACCGAAAATTTGCAACAGCCCGACCGCTTCCAACGACGTGCCGCAGCCGCGAAACTGATTGCCATTCCGAGGGTTGAAAGGAATGCTGAAAACGCCGCATCGATCCTGTTCCCGCGACCCGACCCCTTGGCAAACCAATGAGTGACGACCCGACGCGCGAGGCCATGTCCATTTCGCGAGACGAATCGGACATCGCGCTCATGGGGCGGGTGAAAACGGGCGACGTCGAGGCTTTTCGCGAGTTGATCGAGACGCATCAAGTCCGCGTCATCGGCACGGTGGCGAAAATGCTCGGCGGCGACGCGGACGCTGAGGACATCGCGCAGCAGGTCTTCATCCGGGTGTGGAATTCCGCCGCGCGGTACGAGCCGACCGCGAAATTTACGACGTGGCTTTTCACCATCGCGCGCAATCTGGTTTTCAACGAACTGCGCCGCCGCAAACGCCATCCCGCCACCTCACTCGATCGGGAAGACGAGGAGGGACGCCACCTCGACGCGCCCGACACGACGACGCCGACGCCAGCGGCCGCGCTGCTCGGCGACGAACTGCAAACTTCCATCCAAAAAGCGATCGACGGACTGCCCGAAACTCAGCGCATGGCGGTCGTGCTCCGGCGTTATGAGGAGCTTTCCTACGAGGAAATCGGCGAGGTTTTGGAACTGAGCGTGCCGGCGGTGAAGAGTGTTTTATTTCGCGCGCGGACGGAGTTGCGCGAGCGTCTGAAAAAATACCTGGAGGCATGACGAGGTGAGCGCTGAGGCAGCGTTCGCCGGCCTCGTCTTTGTGCTGTGCAATTCGCGGGCGGTTCTCTAAAATCGCTGCCATGAAAATCCCTCACAAACTCCTCATGGCCGCCGTGGCCGCGTGCGGCGCACTTCAACTCACTGCCAGCGCGAACATCGGCGTCTTCTTGAAATTGGAAGGCATTGACGGCGAATCCACCGAGACCGGGCACGTCGGTGAAATCGACGCGGTCAGTTTCAAGGCAGGGGTTTTTGACCCCACCATCAACACCGTCGCTGGAGCTGGGGCCTCCCGCGCGAGATTCAACCCGATCACCGTTTTCAAGGTTGTGGACAAAGCCTCTCCGCTTTTGTTCCTTGCTTGTGCCAACGGCAAAGTTTTCAAAACGGTAACCTTGTCCATCACCCATCTGTTCAATGAGGTTCCGGTCACATTTTTCAAGATCGTCCTCACCGATGCGATTATTTCGAGCATCAACGTCGAAGGGAATGAAAACGACACCGGCGATTCGGTGATGGAACCGGTCACCTTGAGCTATTCCAAGATCCAATGGTCCTTCATCACCAAGAACGGCGACGGAATTTCGGTCCCGGTGATTGGCGGCTGGGACCTGCGGCGGAATATAGCGCTTCCTAATGCTCCTAGCGTTCCCAACTGAAGGGCGTTCGAACGAATCCCCGGAGCAGGCGGCTTGCTCCGGGGATTCGGTTTTTTGAACACGATGAATCCGGCACACCTTTGGCCAGCGTGGTGCGCAGTCGTGGTTCATATTTATTTCTAAAATCGAAATCCGAAATGGAAGAAAACGTCCTCGTCATCCCGCGCCCGCTCTTCGACCAGCTCGGCGCATTTCATGGCCTCAACTTCGACGTGGAAAAGTATCTGCCCGCGATGCTCGCGCGCGCGAACAACCACTTCATGCCCCGCTCGCGCGCGGAAACCGATCCGGGTTTTAAACAACTCATCCCCTACGTGCTGCTCGTCCACGGCGGACGCGTGCTCTCCTACGTTCGGGGAAAAAAAGCGGGCGAGCAACGGCTCGCGAGCAAAGCATCCATCGGCATCGGCGGTCACATTAACGACGGCGACGAGGGCTTGTTCACGCTCGACGCCGACGCCTACAACGAAGCCGTGCGGCGCGAAGTGTGCGAGGAACTAAACGTGCAGACCAAGTTCCAAAATCACATCGTCGCGCTGCTCAACGACGACACGACCGAAGTGGGCCGCGTGCATCTCGGCGTCGTCCACATTTTCACCCTCGAAACCGACGCCGTGCAAAAGCGCGAGGCGATGATCACGAACCTCGCGTTCCTCACGCGCGACGAATTGCGAGCCCGCCGCGACCAGATGGAAACGTGGTCGCAAATCTGCGTCGATGCGCTCGACGAGTTGCTCGCGCGAGCCGTCTGAGTCAAAAGCAAGTCAGGCCCCCACCGCCGCGGGTTCCATCTCGATGGCACGGCGCAATTCCTCGCACTCTTCCGCAGAGAGCTTCGTCGAGGTGCGCGTGCGCGCGATGAGCATGTAAATCGACGGCACGACGAAGAGCGTGAAAATCGTGCCGATGATCATTCCCGAGACGAGGACGATGCCGATGCTGTTGCGTGCCCCCGCGCCGGGACCGCGCGCGAGCACGAGCGGAAAATGTCCCGCGACCGTGGCGACCGAGGTCATCAAAATCGGACGCAAGCGTGTGCTCGCCGCCTCGATCACGGCGCGCAGTTTGTCGATTCCGCTCTCCTGGAGTTTGTTCGCAAATTCAACAATCAGGATGCCGTTTTTCGACACCAATCCGACCAGCGTGATGAGCCCGACCTGGCTGTAAATATTCAGCGTCGTGAAGCCGAGAAAGCTGAACAGCATCGCACCCGCGAGCGCCAACGGCACCGAGCCGCACAGGATGATGAGCGGGTCGCGGAAGCTCTCGAACTGCGCGGCCAGCACGAGAAAAATCAGCACGACCGAAAACAGCAGCGTCGTGGTGAGCCGGTCGCCTTCCGTACGCAATTGTCGCGCCTCGCCAGCGTAGTCAACCGTGAAACCTTTCGGCAAAATTTTCGCCGCTTCGGCTTCGAGCATTTTGAGCGCCTGATCGAGCGTCACGCCCGGCGGAATCGCGCCCTGGATTTTCGCCGAGTTCAACTGCTGAAAACGATTGAGCGTGCGCGGCTCCGACGTTTGCTTGAGCGTCGCGAAGGTCGAGAGCTGCACGAGTTTTCCCGCCGGTCCGCTCACGTAAAAATCCTTCAACTGATCCGGGTTCAGCCGCTCCGTCCTTTTCACCTGCGGGATCACTTTGTAACTGCGACCTTGAATGCTGAATCGGTTCACGTAATTGCCGCCCATCATCGTCGCGAGATCCGCGCCGACTTGCTGCTGGTTCACACCCATCGACGCGACTTTGTCCCGGTCGAAAACGATCTCGGTTTGCGGGTTGTCGAACTTCAGGTCCGTGTCGGCAAACATGAACAGTCCGCTCTTAAAAGCCGCGCCGACGAGCTGATTCGCG
>JANXWU010000037.1 GCA_025350985.1 Spartobacteria bacterium
TGCGAATCACGCCCGCGCCCGGAAGCGCCCCCCATTCGCCGGCCGCCCCGCTGGCAATGTTGGTGATTCGTTTGGCGCCGTCGTCCGCCATTCGCACCGCCTCGCCCTGCGTCAGTCGCCGCGCCGTGCCCGCGTCCCGCACTTCCACCTCGCCTTCGAACACCACGACCTCGGTCGCGCCACTTTCATCCGCCGCGACGCCGAAGCGCGTGCCGAGATCGACGATTTTCGCGCGTGCCGTTTCAATGGTGAAACCGTGCGCGAGCGCGGAATCGGCGGTCACCCGGCCCGCGAGCAATCGAAGGCGCATCGCGCTCAGCAGTTCGAGATGTGCCGGCCCGTTCACATCGACCACTGCGCCCGAGGCGAGTCGGAAACGCAGCGAGCCGCCGCTGAGTTTGATCGCACGGAACGCGCGCCTTTCGCCGGCATGAAAAGGCGGCAGGCCATCCGCCGTCGGCGTCCCGGTACTGCCGATCACTTCCACGGAAACCGGCGCGCGCCAGAGCGAGCGAAACACCGCGCCGACACTCGCGAACACGACGAGCAGCGCCGCCGCCGCCAGCCAGCGCGCCGCCATCGGTCGGCGCGTTTTCGGTTGCGGAAAGGTCACGATTTTAGACGGTGCCTGCGCGATCGATTCTCCATTTCCACCGCGCCACTGCAGCAGCGCGTGCATCCGCATTTGCGCGGCGTATTCATCGCGCGCACCGGCATGGTCGCGCACGAGTTCGTTGAGCCGCGTGCATTGCGCGGGTGTGGCGTCGCCCGCCAGCACTGCGTCGATCAGGGTTTCGAGTTCGGGCGCGGATTCGTTCATGCCGCGCCCTCCCCGGCGTTCAGCGTGCCGCGCACGCAATCGGCGAGCACTTTGCGCGCGCGATACAGCAGGGCCGCGAGGGCGTTGGGCGCGCATTCTTCCGCGAGCGCGAGTTCGTTGACCGACACATTTTCCGAATAGCGACGCGAGAGGAGTGTGCGCGAGCGCTCGGGAAGTTTACGCAGGCAATTTTCCAAGGCGCGCAATTCGTCGTCCGCGCCGGTCCCAGCGCGGCTGGATTCCCCCGCGAGAAAATCAAAGGCGGTGTCGTCAAAGACCAGCCGATCCCGGCTTTGCCGCTTGCGCCAGGCCATCGCCTGAAAGCGTGCGAACTGAATCGCCCACGCTTCAAACGGGCGCGCCGCGTCGAAATCCGCCGCCTTTTTCCACAGGACGAGATTGGTTTCCTGCAAAACGTCCCGCGCCTCGTGCGACCGGCCCAAGAGGGTGCAAAGGTACGCGTACAGACGGCTCTGCATGCCGGTCAGCAATTGGACGAAGCGCGCGCTCTGCTCGGGGTCAGCAAGGTTCATTGCCAGTTATTAGCTCAGCCGGTGGGCATGTGACGCGGGGAATTTTTGCAGCCACCTCCCCTTCCATTGGCGCAGGTTCTTTTCCGCGAAAAAATCTCCGCGTCCCTACGTCTCTGCTTTATCGTTTTCGCATGGCCTCTCCCACCCTCGCCCAAACCTCGTCCACCGCGCTGACCCCGGAGGAAGTCGCCAGCCTCGTCGCCCAAGCGCTTCCGCTCGGTGAGAGCCAGGACAAACGCGTCCTGCTCATCGTCCCCGATCACACGCGCACCGCTCCGGTTGGGCTGCTCTTCCGCACAATCTTCGACCGCATCGGCGGAGTCACGCGGCATCTCGACGTGCTCGTCGCCCTCGGCACGCATCCGCCGATGAGCGAGGACGCGATTTGCGCCCGGTTGGAAATCTCGGCGGATGAGCGGCACGCGCAGTATCGCAGCGTCCGCTTTTTTAACCACGAGTGGGACAACCCGGACGCGCTCCGCGAAATTGCCGTCATCCCCGCGCGCGACATCAGCGCGCTCACCGACGGCATGTTCGCGATGGACGTGCCGGTCGAGATCAACAAGCTCGTGTTCGACTACGACCGGATCATCATCGTCGGGCCGGTGTTTCCGCACGAGGTCGTCGGCTTTTCCGGCGGCAACAAATACCTGTTCCCCGGCATCGGCGGCCCCAAGATTCTGAATTTCTTCCACTGGCTCGGCGCGGTCGTCACCAACCCGATGATCATCGGCAACAAATGGACGCCGGTGCGCAAAGTCGTGGATCGCGCCGGGGCGATGGTCGGGGTGGAAAAGCTCTGCTTCGCGATGGTGGTGGCGCCGGACAAATCGCTCAAAGGACTCTTCGCCGGAAGCCCGGAAGCCGCCTGGGATCAGGCTTCCGAGCTATCGAGAAAAATTCACATCACCTACAAGGATCATCCTTTCACGCTGGTCGTCTCCAACATGCCGCCGATGTATGACGACCTGTGGGTCGCGGGAAAAGGCATGTATAAGCTGGAGCCGGTCGTGGCCGACGGCGGCGAGCTCATCATCTACGCGCCGCACGTCCACGAGATCAGTGTCACCCACGGACGGATCATCGAGGAGATCGGCTACCACTGCCGCGATTACTTCGTGAAACAGTGGGACCGGTTCAAGCATTACCCGTGGGGGCTGCTCGCGCATTCGACGCACGTCGCCGGGCTGGGCACGTACGAGGACGGCGTCGAAAAACTGCGCGTGCGCGTCACCCTCGCCACCGGCATTTCGGAGGAATTGTGCCGCCGGATTCATCTCGGCTACCGCGACCCGGCCACGATCCGGGCGGAGGATTACGCGAACCGCGAGGACGAAGGAATTCTTTACGTGCCGAAAGCGGGCGAGATGCTCTACCACTTAAAGCAGCAGCCGAAATGGGCCGGCGGTGGAGATTAAACGGCAAGAGCACAGTTTGAAAAAACGCGTGTTGTCATTCTGAGCGAAGGCTTGGCGGAGTCGAAGAATCTCTTGAACCCTTTTCGGCGTGCCGCTGCCGGTGGAAGTGCATGAGATTCTTCGACTGCGTTCCGTTCGCTGGAGGCGAACTTCACTGCGCTCAGAATGACAACGCGCGTTTTGAAACTGTGCCATTACCGATTGAACCACCGGGTTGACACACCGCGCTCCGCCGCTAGAGTTGCCCTCTTTTTCAAGGATTTCACCCGACCACTTTTATGAAACGCACGTATCAACCATCCAAGCGCACGCGCAAACAGCAGTTCGGTTTTCGCGCCCGCATGAAGACTAAAAACGGCCGCGCCATTCTCGCGCGCCGCCGCCAGCGCGGTCGCAAGCGCCTCCTGCCCAAGGGCGTCGAGATTCATTTCGCCCGCCACACGCAGCAGTAAAGAATTTTGGATTTTTGATTTGGTGATTTTCGATTGATAACCGGGCGCGCGCGCCTCCTGCCGATCGAAAATTGAAAATCGAAAGTCGAAAATTCTCTAATGCGTCTCCGCTTTCCCAAATCAGCGCGGCTGACCCGAACCTCGGAATTCCTGAAGGTCAAAGATAAGGGTCAATCCTGCCACGGCAGGCTGATCGTTTTGAGCTTCCTAAAAACCGGCGACACCCAGACGCGGGTGGGCTTGATCACTTCACGCCGCGTGGGAAACGCGGTCATCCGCAACCGGGTTCGCCGCCGTCTTCGGGAGATCATCCGCCTCTCGCGCTCGCGTTTGAAACCCGGACACTGGCTGGTGCTGATCGCCCGCAAGAGCGCGGCGGACGCCACCTACGCGAGCATCGAGCAGGAGTGGCTGAAACTGGCCGCCCGCACTTTTATTTTTGAAAATGACGCCGATGCCGCTGGCATATAACGAAGAGAATCAAGGTCCGCAGACGGACCTTGGCGGCAGGGCGCGGGCAAATTTGCGCCGACCTTTTGGGTCGATCATTCTCCGTCTTCCGTCGTTGCTGATGGTGCTGGCGCTTCGTGGGTACAAACTCGTTTTGTCGCCGCTGCTGCATCTGATCACCGGCGCGGGAAATGGTTGCCGGTTTGAGCCGACTTGCTCGATTTACTGTGCGGAAGCGATCTCGTTGCTCGGCGTGTTGCGTGGCGGCTGGCTGGGCTTGAAACGACTCTCGCGCTGCCATCCGTGGGGCGGCGAAGGCTACGATCCA
>JANXWU010000042.1 GCA_025350985.1 Spartobacteria bacterium
CTCGCCGCTCATTTTGAAGTCCGGGGGGAACAGGTCCTCTTGGTCGATATGCTCAGCCAGGGCATTCTGGAAAAAAAACAGCACCCAACCCGTGTCATCGGTTCCATCCTGATCAAGGGAGGCCAATGCTGGTTTTTCAAAATGATGGGGGACGCCCCGCTCGTCGCCGCGCAGAAAGACGCCTTCACGGATTTTCTGAAATCCGTGCGCATCGGCTCTGCTTCAGACTCCGCCTCCACACCGTCGGCAGCCCCGCCGGCGGACACCGAGGAAAAACCAAAAGACAAACCGAGTTGGAAAGTGCCCCCTGGCTGGCAGGAGCAGCCCGCAAGCGGAATGAGGGTGGGGAGCTTCAGCGTCGTGGGGGATGAACATAAAGCCGATGTCTCCGTCATCATGCTCAGTGGGGCGGCGGGTGGTGCGCTCGCCAATCTCAACCGCTGGCGGCAGCAGTTATCGCTTCCGCCGTTGGCCGAGTCCGACCTCTCAGCGCAAACGGAAAAAATCCCGATGGCTGATGGCGACGCCCTCTTGGTGGACATCGTGAGCGAATCGGCCACGATCGCCGGCAAGCACAAAGCGCGCATCCTCGGCGCGACCATCGTGCGCGGAAGCGAAACGTGGTTTGTGAAGATGAATGGCGAGGACGTGCTGGTGGAAAAGCAGAAGCCCGCTTTCGTGGATTTTGTGAAATCGCTGCGCTTGCCGTGATTGCGTCCCTGCGCAGCCATCCATCATGGCTTTCCTGGTGATCGCGCGATGCGTCAGGCAAGGCATTCAACCCGACGCCGCCCGCTTCTTGTCGCCTTCATCAAACGCGGTAACTTAGATTTTTCCGCCATAAGATGCTCCATCACGGACTCAACCGTTTCATCAAGCCGCTCGTCTCGCTGCGGCTCGCCATCGCGTGCCTTTTGCTCTCGATGATCCTCGTGTTGGTCGGCACCTTCGGACAGGTCGATCTCGGCACCTTCGAAGCGCAAAAAAAATACTTCCAGAGCTGGTTCCTCTACTGGACTCCAAACGGCTCCAGTCTGCACATCCCGGTGTTTCCGGGCGGCTACTTCATCGGTACCGCGCTGTTGATTAACTTAATCGCCACGCATCTTGAACGGTTCCAAGTGTCTTGGAAAAAGGCGGGCATCCAGCTCACGCACTTCGGCCTGATCCTATTGCTCCTCGGGGGCTTGTTCACCGCCTTGCTGGCAAAGGAAAGTCACATGCGGCTCGAAGAAGGGCTTGGCAAAAACTACTCCGAAAGTTCGACCGACTTTGAACTGGCCGTGGTGGATACGTCCGCGAAGGACCACGACGAGGTGATCGCCATTCCGGGCCCGCTGTTGGAAAAGAAAAAGTCCGTCGAGCACCCGCGACTTCCAGTGGTGGTGAAAGTCGTGAAGTTTTTCCCGAACGCCCGTCTCGCGAAACGCCCCGATGATTCCGCGCCCGCACCTGCCACGCAAGGCGTCGGCACCCGCGTCACGGTCACGCAGGAACCCGAGACGCATAAGATGGACGAGCGTAATTTACCGGCTGCTTTGGTGGAACTGGTCGCAGGTGGGAAGTCGCTCGGGACGTGGCTGGTTTCCGTCGCGCTGGGAGCCGAGCAAAAGTTTTCGGTCGGCGGAAAAGACTACACGATCCAGCTCCGGGACACGCGCTACTACAAACCTTTCGACGTGGAATTGGAGAAGTTCACGCACGAGAAATACGCGGGGACGAACGTGCCGAAAAACTTCGCGAGCAATGTCCGTCTTATCGATCCCGAGCGCCGTGAAAATCGCGAAGTGCTCATCTATATGAACCATCCGCTGCGCTATCGCGGCGAGACCTTCTATCAAGGCAGCTTCGATCCAAACAATGCGAAAGTCTCGATCCTCCAAGTCGTCCGCAACCCAAGCTGGCTGATGCCTTATATCTCATGCTCGCTGATGGGACTTGGCCTAATCGTGCAGTTCCTGATGCACCTGATTAGCTTTTCAAAACGGAGGCTCGCGTGAAGTCCACCACGCTCGAGCGCAACTCTCCGCCAAGCGCTCCAGTAAGTGCCAGGGGCGAACCGCGCTGGCTCGCCGCAGTGATTGTCGCCATTTTTGCCGTGTGGCTGCTCGCCGATTTGCGGGTTCCTCCTTCAAAAGAAAGCTACGACACGAATGCCTTTGGTCGTCTGCCAGTTCTCGTTGCGGGCCGCGTGAAGCCAATGGATACGGTCGCCCGCAACGCGTTGATGATTATTCACGGCAAGCAGTCGATTAGCGATCCAAGTGGTCACGCCCTGACGCCCAGCCAGTTCCTCCTAGAGCTACTCCTGCGGCCCGGCAAGGCCGATCAATACAAGCTTTTCTTAATCAACAACCCGGACGTGCTCGGTTTGTTCGGATGGAAGCAGGAGCATGAAAAATACTTCTCCCTCGCGCAACTTCAGCCGCACTTGGAGATCATCCAGAAGCAGGCAGAGCAAGCCGACGGCGTGGATGAAAAGCTGCGCAACCCATTTCAAAAAGAAGTCGGCAAACTTCGCGACCACGTCCTGCTTTATAACCGGCTCAAGAGCAGCATTCACGGTGTGGAGACGATGACGCTCACTGATGAACTCGATGCCTATCGCGCCGTGATCCAGCCCGGTATCGCCGCCGCGAAAGCCAGCCAGGCTGGCCAAGCATTCGATGAAAAAGCGCTGGCCTCGCTCGGCGACTTCTTCAAGCGCTACGACTTTATCGCGCACGTCGCCTACCTCAGCCCGGTGCCGCGTGCCGACTGGCAGCAATGGAAGAACATCGGACAGAGCCTGCTTGAAGCAATGCGGGACGGCAGGCTTGATCCCGCCATCGTCGCCTATGCCGAAATGGAAATGACCTATCGCAAAGGCGACGCGCCGGCCTTCAATCAAGTTGTCTCCGCCTTTCACCAGAAACTCCGCGCGGACTATCCCCAACTAACTCGCAAGATCGACTTCGAGTTTTTCCTCAACCACTTCGAGCCGTTCTACAAGGCGATAGTCTTATATGTGACCGTGTTCATCCTTGCCTTCGTGTCCTGGTTGAAATGGCCGCAGGCGCTTGGAAAGGCAGCGCTCTGGTTGCTCATCCTGACCTTTGTCCTTCACACCTTCGGCCTTGGCGCGCGCATGTGGCTGCAAGGCCGCCCGCCGGTCACCAACCTTTATTCTTCCGCCATCTTTGTCGGCTGGGGCGCGTGTCTGCTCTGCATCGTTCTTGAGAGAATCTTCCGTAACGGCATCGGAAGCATTACTGCGGCGACGATGGGTTTTCTTACGCTCATCATCGCGCACCACCTCGCTGGCGATGGCGATACGATGGAGATGCTGCGGGCCGTGCTCGACACGAACATCTGGCTCGCCACGCACGTCGTTTGCGTCACGATCGGCTACTCCGCGACCTTCCTCGCCGGCTTCCTTGCGCTCGTCTTTATTCTGCGCGGACTCTTTAGCGCCTCGCTCGACACCGCCACGGCGAAATCATTGAACCGCATGGTCTATGGCATCGTTTGTTTCGCCATGCTCTTTAGCTTTGTGGGAACCATCCTTGGCGGCATCTGGGCCGACCAGTCATGGGGCCGCTTCTGGGGCTTTGACCCGAAGGAAAACGGAGCGCTGCTCATTGTCCTCTGGAACGCAACGATCCTGCACGCGCGGTGGGGTGGTTTCATCCGCGAGCGCGGACTCATGTGCATGGCCGTCTTTGGGAACATCGTCACGAGCTTCTCTTGGTTTGGCGTAAATATGCTCGGCATCGGTCTGCACAGCTATGGCTTCATGGAAAAAGCAACCTGGTGGCTGGGTGCGTTCATGGTGAGTCAACTCGTCTTTATTGCCCTCGGTTTGCTGCCGCTTCGGCTTTGGCGAAGCTTTGGGAAAACAGAAGAGCGGGAGTCTCTCAGGCCTAGGCTGAATCCGGCCTAGGTCGGATCTAGCCTGCTAAGTTAGGACCATGCTTATCCGGTTGGTGGACAACGCTACGGAAAATCATGGTGAAAATAGCCCAGCGCTTCAGCGCTGGGAACTGCGGCCCCCGAACGAAAAGAGTCCCGCAGGGACGGAAGAACCGCTCCTGCC
>JANXWU010000047.1 GCA_025350985.1 Spartobacteria bacterium
GAAGTATTCGACGGCGTTGTCGGGGAAGAATTGTTTGAACTCGGAGTAGAGCTGCGCGGCGAGCGTTTTGTTGTGCGAGATGACGAGCGTCGGGCGGTCGAGGTTGCGGATGACGTTTGCCATCGTGAAAGTCTTCCCCGAGCCGGTGACGCCGAGCAGCGTCTGGTGGCGGTTGGCGGCGTCGAGCGATTTGGTCAGCTTCGCGATCGCCTGTTCCTGGTCGCCTTTAGGTTGGTAGTCGGAGGAGAGCGCGAAGGGCATTTTGGAAAATAACATCGCGCTGGCGAAGTGTCATGGAGGCGTGTCTTTCGCTGAATAACTTTTCACGCGCGGAGTCGAAGAGTGGCGCTTATCTTTCCACATGAAAAACCTCACGCGTCTTTTTCTGGCCGCCGCACTTTTGCCGCTCGCGGCGTGCAATCCCAAAACCGCGACCGAAGCACCGAAAGCCGACCCGCAGGAGATTGAGCGGCGCGTGCAAGAACGCCTCGCCGAAGAGCATCGTCTCGAGCAAGAACGCAAGCTTCAGGACAAGGAGCAAACGCTGGCCGAGCGCGAGAAAAATCTGACCGAGCGCGAGCGGGAAACTGAACGTGCTCGCACTGCGACGGAGGCGGCGGAAAGGGACGCTCGACGCACCGCGGAACTCCGCAAGGAGGAACAGCAACGCGAAACCCCGCGGGTCGCGGAGCGAGCACCAGAGCCGGTTGCGGAGCATTCGTATGAACTTTTCTACCGCGAACTGGACGCGGACGGCGACTGGATCGAGACCGATCGCTACGGCTATGTGTGGCGTCCGAACATCGCCGTGCGCGAGGCGGGCTGGCGTCCTTATTCCGAAGGACACTGGGCGGATACGGACGACGGCTGGACGTGGGTTTCGAGCGAACGCTTCGGCTGGGCGGTTTATCATTACGGTCGCTGGACGCGGCTGGCGCGCATCGGCTGGGCTTGGGTGCCGGGCGACGAGTGGGCGCCGGCGTGGGTTTCCTGGCGGCATGGCGACGAGCATGTCGGCTGGGCGCCGCTGCCGCCTGAAGCGCATTTTCAGCACGCGCGCGGCTTTGGCTCCTCGGTCGAGTCGGAGTTTGGCATCGTCGCGGCGAGTTACCTTTTCGTCTCCATCGCCGATTTCTGCGCGCCACGCGTGCGGGACGTGATCATCGCGCCAGCGCAAAATGTCACGATCATCAACCGCACGACGAACATCACCAACATCCGTTACAACAACACGACGATCATCAACCAAGGTCCGCGCGTGGACGTGATTGCGGCGCGCTCCCGGCAGCGGGTGCAGCGTTTGACCATCGTCAAAAATGCCGCCTCCAAACCCGCGCCCGCGGTGGTCAACGGCAATCAACTTGTGGTCGCGGCTCCCACTTTGCCGAAAAATACGGCCGTGCGGGCGACGCCGGCGCGCGTGGCGCAGCGGGTCACAGAGGTGCAGACGGAGGTGCAGACGGAGCATGCGCAGCCGGCGGCAACGAGCGGGCCCACGCCCCTGCCAGCGGCAACGGCGAATCCAACTGTCCCGAACGCCGCCTTGGCTGCGAAACAACAAGCCGAGGCGGAACGCAGGGCGCAGGCAGTTTCCGCCCGACAGAAAGCCGAGGCCGATCACGCGGCCCAGGTACTTGAGGCAAAACAAAAAGCGGAAGCCGATCACAAAGCGCAGGCCATGGCGGCACAGCAAAGAGCGGAGGCCGATCAAAAAGCTCGCGAGGCGGCGGAACTGAAATTCAAGGCTGAACTGGAACAACAGAAAATGCGCGCGGAAGAGGCGAAGGCGCAACGCGCGCAGCACGAACAACTCGCCCAAAAAGCGCGGCTGGAGCAGGAAGCCGCGCGCCGTGAGGCCGCGATCGAACACCAGCGGGCGACCGAAGCGAAAATTGCGAAACCGGTGGAGAAACCCGTGGCCAATCCGCAGGAGGAAATGCGTCGGGTTCCGCCTAATCCCCACGCAACCCCGGCTCCCGCGCCGGCCCCGCCGCAGCCGGGCAAGGGCAAAGTCAAAGGCCAGCCAGACGACGAAAAGAAGCCGCCGCAGTAAAATTGCGCGCGGTTATTGCAGCCGTCCGAGCACGATACAGGAGTTGATTCCACCGAAACCGAAGGCGTTGCTCATCACATAATCGAGCTTTTGCCGGCGTCCCTCGTTCGGCACGACATCGAGGTCGCAAGCCGGGTCGGGCGTTTGCAAATGCAGCGTCGGCGGGATGAAATCGTGCTCCAGTGCCAGCGCGCAAATCACAGCCTCGATCGCCCCCGTCGCCCCGAGCGGATGCGCCGTGTAGGCTTTCGTTCCGCTCACCGCCAGCTTTCGCGCGTGATCGCCAAAAACGGTTTTGATGCACGCAACCTCGTTGGAATCGTTGAGCTGGGTCGAGCTGGCGTGGGCGTTGATGTAATCGATTTTGTCCGGCGCGAGGTCCGCATCCGCGAGTGTGTCGCGCATGCACTCAACGACCGCTTCACCCGAAGGGAGGGGCGAGGTCATGTGATATGCCTCGTTGTTGAGCGCGTAGCCAAGCACCTCCGCGTAAATCTTCGCGCCGCGATTTTTCGCGTGCTCCAGTTCTTCGACGACCAGCGACGCCGCGCCTTCGCCCATCACAAAACCGTCACGCTCGAGATCGAAAGGGCGGCAGGCGTGCGCGGGTTCGCCCGTCGATCGGCTCATCGTTTTGATGAAATCGAAAGCGCCGAAAGTAAGCGGGCTCAGCGGCGATTCGGCCGCGCCAGCGATCATCACCTCGGCCATGCCGTCGCGAATGTAGCGCAACGCTTCGCCGACGGAAACGGTGCCGCTGGCGCAGGAATTGGAGTTGGTGGTGCCGGGTCCGCGAAAGCCGCATTCAATCGCGATGTTCGAGTGCGCACTGCCGCCGAAGACTTGCAGCGCGAGCGTTTGGTTCACGCCGCGCGTGCCATTTTTCAAATAGCTCTGGTGCTCGGATTCCGCGTTGGCAATGCCGCCCAACGCCGTGCCAAAGCTCACGCCGACGCGCGACTGCGGTTTCTCGCGCGACCACGTAAAGCCCGCGTCTTCGAGCGCCAGCAATGCCGACGCGACGGAGAATTGCGCGTAACGATCGAGGCGTTTCAGCCGATGCGGTGGAAAAAATTGCGCGGGATCCCAGTCGCGAATCTCGCCGCCGTTGTGCGCGCGAAAAGCGCTGGTGTCGAAACCGGTGATGCGAGTGATGCCGCTTTTCTGCGCGAGGATGCCGCGCCAGAAAGCTTCGCGTCCGGTGCCGATGCAGGTGATCGGGCCGAGACCGGTGATGACGGCGCGTTTTTGTTTGGAGTTCATGAATGGAAAAAGCGCGCTGTCATTCTGAGCGCAGCGCAGCGGAGTCGAAGAATCTCTTGAACCACATCTTCACGAACCGCTGCACGGAGAAGTGCAAGAGATTCTTCGACTCCGTTCCGTTCGCCGTTGGCGAACTCCACTGCGCTCAGAATGACACGCGGTTTTTTTAAACTGAGCCATGACCTTTTTCACACCTTCGCGCTCGCTACATCGTTCGCGGTTTCCAAATGATGCTTCATCGCGCGCAACGTTTTGTTCGCGATGTTCTCGATGAAAAAGCCGCCGATGATTTTTTCGGCCAGCGGGGCCAGCGCGGGAATGCGGAACTTCAGGTCGTGCAAGATTTCCACGCGTACTCCCTCGGGCGTTTCGGTGAAGGTCCACACCACCTCCATGCCTTTGGTGAAGGCTCGCAGATGCCGGAAGCGGACTTCGACCGCCGCTCGGTCGATGATTTGCTCGCTCACCCAGGCAATGGGAATCCCGCTGCGTGTGGCCGCCATTTTCACCACGTTCCGCGCCGGCGATTTTTCGAGGTAATCGATGAAGCGGTAGTGCGGAAGGATTTTCGGCCAAAGTTCGAGATTCGCGGCGGTCTCGAAAATCTGGTCGCGCGAGGCGCGGATGAGGATCGACGTGGCGGTGTGCATTGGGTCAGGCGGCCTTACTTCTACTCTTGAATCTAATCCGGGGCGCGAGCGTCATCGCACGACTTTGTAACGAAGAAAACATTCGCCGTCCGCCACTTCCATTTTCACCAGTTTGCACGAAATGGTTTGGGGCAAAAATGCACCGGCCAAACCGGTCAGTGTCGGCGCTTTTTCCCCACCGAAAATCGCTGGACACAGGGTGATGTAAATCTCGTCCACCAGATCGAGCGCCAGCAGGGAACGAAAGACTTCCGCGCCGCCCTCGCACACGAGTTTTTTCACCCGGTATGTTTTACGGAGTTCCGCCAGCATCGCCCGGAGATCGACGGCGTCACCAGCCGTGAGGTGCAGAGTCGCGCGCGGGCTGAGTTCGTCGCGCAGCGCCTGCGGCATCCGCGTGGTGGAAAAAATAAGGATGGGAGAGAAGTCGCGCTGGAAGATTTTCAGCGAGGTTTTGATGCGCCCGGAATTGCTGAGAACGACGCGCATCGGATACGCCGTCTGCCCGCGTGCGACCCGTTGTTGACGCAGTGCTTCCGACGGCAAACCCATCGGCATGTCGTCCTTTTCGAGCGTGCCTTTTCCCACCAGCAGCGCGTCGGCCTGCGCGCGGATTTCGACGAGCCGGCGCTTGTCGCCTTTGGACGAAAACGTCGCTGGAGTGAGATTGCGCGTGGAGATTTTTCCATCCCAAGTGATCGCGAAATTCACGATGACCTTGGGCCGGCTCGGCTTGGTCGAGCGTTGCTTCGAGCGCGCCGCGCGCAGCGGTTGGGAGGATGCTGCCTTCACGTTTGGTGGGCGAAACTGCGGGCGGCTCTCCAATTCTCACCCACCCCTGACTCCACTATTTCGACTCCGCGATCTCGTGCTCGAGTTCGGCGACATCGTGCCGCATGTCTCCGATCTTCGCGTGTTCGGACGGGCGGTAGAAAAGGTAGATCAAGCCCCCCACCAATCCCCAGAAAAGGATGATCGCAAAACCGGTCAGCGAAATCACCACCGCGTCGGCTTCCTTGACCCCGCACAACGTGTGCAGCAGCGACTGAAACAAACCCTCCCGCACCCCCGTGCCGCCGACGCTGATCGGGAGCGAGGAGATGGTGTTGACGATCGGCATGATGGCGAAAAAGTCGGCAACTTTTACGCCGGAACGCAGTGCTTCGCTCGCCGCGTAGAAAACGTAAAAGGAACCGATATGCACACCAATCGAGGCGACCAGCGCCATGAGCGATGATTTCCACGCCCGCCCGTACGCCTGATACGCGATGGCGAGGTCGATGATTTTGTCGCGCGCGGGCAGCTTGGCCGGGAGGCGATGGCCCAGATCAAAGCCGGTCGCCACGAAGGAAAATGCGATGCCGATCAGCGCCGAGCCCAACACCGCGAGCAGCGTGTAGAGGAGCTTCGTTGTGCCTGGTATTTGCGCGAGCCAGGCGCTGAAGGCCGTCGGGGAAAAAATCCACGATGG
>JANXWU010000079.1 GCA_025350985.1 Spartobacteria bacterium
GCTTTTTGTCACGACGGCGGGAGGTCAACCGAGTTCACAAACCTTGGACGGCGCCCTGTTTCGGATTGAGGTCGGCACGCGGGGTCGGCTGGAGTTTTTGTCGAAGATTTTGCTTTAGACGCAGAAGCCGACCCAGGTTTGTGAAAACCGAACCGGCGTTGGATGTCGGCCGTGGCCATCCGCTTCCCTTGAAAAAGCCCACGCGGAATCTTTAAAAAATCCATCCGAAAACGGCTTGACACGACATGGCCAATCGTGGTTCAACGTGGAGCAATGTGGAGGACGGGGGTTTCCGTTTCCACGCTCGATGTCATGGCGACCCCACAGCAATCCACTGCGCTCCCGAAATTTTCGGGCGAATACCGCCATGCTCTCGACGACAAAAATCGCGTAATTATCCCGGCATCTTGGCGGCATGGTGAGTCGGCAGTGTTCTTCGTCATCCCCAACCCAACGAAGTCCTGCCTGACTGCCATGCCGCCCGCAGTTTTCGATTCGGTGGCGGAAAAGATGGCCGCGCAGGAAAAAATCCCGCCGGAAAAATTGCGTCTGTTCATTGATCATTTCCACGCCCGCGCACAAATCCTCAATGCCGACAAACAGGGCCGGATGCTGATTCCGGAGGACTTTCGCGCGAAGATTGGATTGAAGAATGAAAGCATGTTAAGCGGCGGGGACAACCGTTTTGACATTTGGAATCCGACCGCGTGGGAGTCGGAAAAGGAAAAAGTCGAAGCAACCTTCGCGGAGGTCTGGCGCAGTGGAGGCGTATGATCCGCTCCCTCGATCCATTTATTTTTTCCGCGCCGGCACCGGCTCGGAGGCGGCGCGGCATTTTGCAAAAAGGTGAACGCATGAACTATCACCGGCCAGTGCTGCTGGGAAAAGTGATCGGCCTGTTGCAGCCCGCGCCGGGGAAAATTTTCGTCGATGGCACGCTCGGGGGCGGCGGGCACACGGAAGCGATGCTCGAAGCGGGCGCGCGTGTGATCGGGCTCGATCAGGATCCCGAGGCCATCGCCTTCAGCCGGGAGAGGCTGGCGAAATTTGGCGACCGATTTCAGCCGGCACACGCGAACTTTGCGAGTCTCGGGGCGACGCTGGACGAACTCGGAATTGGAAAAATCGACGGCGTTTTGCTCGACGTGGGCACGTCGTCGAGGCAGCTCGAATCCGCCGGGCGCGGCTTTAGTTTTCAAAAAGATGGACCGCTCGACATGCGGATGAATCCGACGACCGGCGCGACGGCAGCGGAGTGGGTGAATCGCTCGGGCGTGGCGGAACTCGAGCGCATCCTCCGCGAATTTGGCGAGGAGCCGCAGGCGCGCCGCATCGCTGCCGCGCTCGTTCGCGCGCGCGCGGAAAAGCCGTTGGCCACGACGCTGGAACTCGCGCACGTCGTGGAAAGCGTCATCCCGCGCCGTGGCAAAACGCATCCGGCCACGCGTGTTTTCCAAGCGCTGCGGATCGCGGTGAATCGCGAACTCGAATCGCTCGCGGAAGGGCTCGCGCAAACCACCGAGCGTCTCGCGTCCGGGGGACGGCTCGCGGCCATCACCTTTCATTCGCTCGAAGACCGGATCGTCAAAAACTTTTTCAAAGCGCGCATCGCCGAAACGATCGACGACCCGACGTGGCCGGCGCCGCGCCCGAACCCGCTTTTTATTTTTCGTCCGCTCACGCGTAAACCGCTGCTCGCGGACGCCGCCGAACAATCCGAAAACCCCCGCTCGCGCAGCGCGAAACTCCGCGCCGTCGAAAAAATCTAAATGTCCAATCGCAGAAAACAGGAGGAAGGCGTGAAGGTCACTTCGATGGCCTTGTGGGTCGTCGGCGCGGTCTTCGCCGGCGTAGTGGGGTTGCGTTATGTGTCGCTGACGAATCAAATCCACGCGACGGGACGGCAGATCAATGAATTGGAAGTGGAGGCGAAGGAGATCGACGGACAGATGCGCAGCGCCGCCAAGAAAGTTTCCGATTTCACCTCGCACAAGGAGTTGAATCGGAAGCTGAACGAAGGCTTCATCAAGATGGTGAAAATCACCGACGACCGCGTCGTACACATCACCACCAAAAACATTGCGGGCGCGCCGGAAGACGTGCGTGTCGTCGCCAACCAGGGAGCGCGGCGATGAGAATCGGCCCCAAAATCCACGGCATGATCGTCTGCGTTTCGATGTGCGTTTG
>JANXWU010000389.1 GCA_025350985.1 Spartobacteria bacterium
CGCTCAGAATGACACGCGCTTTTCAAACGTAGCCGCTACCATCAACACGCGCGTTTACTTTGCCGCGCGCGCCTTGAGAAGCGGCCGGTCCAGCCAGTGCATGTCCGCGACTCCCTTGCGATAGGCTGCCTGCGCTTCCTCGGAGGAATTAACCCGCAGGTTGCTAAAGCTCCCGTCGTGGTTTTGCCACCGCTCGTGCCAGAACACCGCAGCTTTGATGCGCGGGAACCTGGTCCTCATCAACTCAAAGCCTTCCTTGATCCATTGCGCCTTGCTTCCCTTGCCGGGAAACTCGCCGCAGCCCCATTCCGCGAGCATCACCGGCTTCGTGGGGTCAAGCTGACAAACTTCGGTGTAAGGCCAGTCAAGGAGCGGTAAGATCGGCGCCCAAGGTTCGCGGAGAAATTGTTCGCCATAGACACTTAACGCCAGCCAATCGACATACTTGGCGCCGGGATAGTAATCGTCGGAGTAGTTCCAGCTCTCCTGTGGATAGCCGTAGTCCATTAGTTGATACACCCATCGGATATTAGTCGCACCTTTCGCCCGTACTCGATCCACAATGTAGCGATGTGCTTTCTTGAAACGTTCGGGTCCTTGGAACTTATCTTTTTGTCCAGGGATAGGTATGCCGCCGCCATAGAAAAGTCCCGACCACGGAAACCAACTGCCGTTCATTTCATTCGCAAAGGAAACTAAGAGCGGCTGACCGAACGCGCGCGCGCCTTCCGCCCATTGGTCAATATAGTCATCCCATTGACCGGCCAGGATGTTAGTCAGGCTAAACTTATCCGGGCCGTGCATTTCCTCGTAAGGCTTATCCCACGGCGACCAATAGATCATCGGGATCGAGCCGTGCCGCCAGATCATGTTTACATTGGCGGTGGGAAAGGTCAGCTCGCCCCAATAGCTCGACGACGCCACGATAGCCTGATGTTTACCCACGAGCTTTTCAAACTCCTCGATCTTCTCCACCGACACGTCGTCTTCCTTTTCCCCAAAGTCGATGTAAGCGCCCGTGTAAGCCTGGTGCTCTGGGATGATGAGATCGACCGGCCCGGAAAAGACCTCTGGCGGCGCGGCGGCTTTCTTGCATGAAAATCCAACGACCGCCATCACGCACAGTCCGCTGAGCTTTGCGATTCTCGTTCTAAGAGTCGGCGACTTCTTTGTCTCGCGATCCGTCAAGTTCATTGCAGTCGTTGCGTCTCCGCGCGCGATCGGACGACCACGGACGCGGTGCGATCCAGTTTTCCCCACGTCACGAACGCGCCTTTGAGCGCGCGCAAAATCGCCCGCCAGATTACCCAGCTTAACAGCGGACGGTAAATCAAACGCATCGGAATGATGATCCATGCCTTGCGCAGCTTCTCGCCTTCGAGCAAACACGCGAGCGCGGCGAGCAGAAAGTCGGCAATGAGAAACGTCGCGAAATAGATCGACAGCGAGCCGCCACCCGCGGTCGCCACGAGCGAAAAAACGAGCATCAAATCGACGACCGGTGTTAGCGCGACGAGCAGGATTTGGAAAAACCAAACGCTGGGCAGACTAAACAAACCGAGCGCGCCGTACTGCGGGTTGAAAGTGAGATCACGATGCTTCCAGAGGCATTGCAGTGTCCCGAACGCCCACCGAAATCGCTGCCGCGCGAGCGACCGCACGGTTTCCGGAGCCTCGGTGTGCGCGATGGCGTCGTGGACGTAATCGACGCGCCAGTCGTGCCGGTGCATTTCCAGTGTGAGATCGGTGTCTTCCGCCAGCGTGTCATGACTGAAGCCGCCGCAGTCCTCGACCGCCTTTTTGCGCAAAGCGCTAATCGCACCCGGAACGACGGTGATGCAGTTCCAAACGGCGTAGGCGCGACGGTCGAGATTGAATCCGCAGACGTATTCGAGCGCTTGGCACCGCGCGATGAACGTCCGCAGGTTGCCGACTTTCGCGTGGCCGGAAACCGCGCCGATTTTTGGATCGTCGAATGGCTGCACCAGTTTTCGCAGCGTGCTCCGCTCGAAGTGCGTGTCGGCATCGAGGAAAACCAGCACGTCATGTTTCGACACGCTGACGCCGCGAATCAGCGCCTCGGATTTGCCGCTGTTCGACTGGGTGATGAGGCGAATGCGCGGTTCGGTGGCGGCGGCGAGTTCCACGACGGACGCCGTGTCGTCGTTCGAGCCGTCGTTCACGACGAGGACTTCGAGTGCGCCGACGTAGTCTGTGTCGAGCACCGAGCGCAGTGTCGCGGCGATGACTTTGCTTTCGTTGAAGGCCGCGATGATCACGGTGACCGGAGGAAACGCGCCAGCGACTTTTTGCGCCCGCGTTTTGCGATGATGACCGGCCGCCAACACTGCCACGATCAGGGTTCGTAGCACGATGAGGACGGTCGCGACAATCATGAAGGCCCAGCCAAATTGCTCCAGCGAACGCCACAAAAGAAAGCCCCAGCTCGTCACAAAAAAGGTGAACGGCGCGTGCTTTTCGTTCGCGGGCGGCATCAACTCGTCGCGCGGAATGTGCAGCAACTCGCCGAGCGAAACGATCTTGTCGCCGCGCGTTTGCAGGTAGTCGATGATCTGCGGCAGCGCCTCCAGCGTCTGCTCACGCGGGCCACCGGCGTCATGCAGCAGGACGACATTTCCCTGGCTGCGCAAATCTTTCACCCGCTGCACGATCACCTCGGAACCGGGGCGGCCCCAGTCTTCCGGGTCGATCGTCTCCATCACGATCATGTATTTGAGTTCGTCGTGGATGAATTTCAGAGGGCGCAATTCCTCCATCCGGCTCGGGCGGGAATCGGCGTTGTAGGGCGGGCGGAAAAGAATCGTCGAGCGTCCGGTGATGCCCTCGATCAGCCATTGCGTGCCGTTCAGCTCCAGTTCGATTTGCCGCTCGGAGGCTTCGGCCAGATTGGAATGCGTGTAGGTGTGGCTGCCGATTTCGTGGCCTTCCTTCACGATCCGCCGGACCAGCCCGGGATACTCCTCGGCTTGCTTTCCCACCACGAAGAAGACCGCCTTCAAACCGCGCGCCTTGAGCAGGTCGAGCACCTTGGGCGTCCATTTTGGATCGGGCCCGTCGTCAAAAGTGAGCACGACGTTGTGCTCCTCGCCCGCGCCTTGATGATACAAAATTGGGTAAGTCGGAAAGCCGAGTTTGGGGTCAACGTCGTCGGCGTAGGTAGCGACGACGCGCCAGTTGTCCTTGTCCATTTTCACCTCGCGCACGCCGTCGTCTTTCGCGTCATCGACGGTGATGATCTCGCCGCGCCCGACATTGGTGATCGTTTCGTCGGCTTTCATCACGCGCAGTTTTGCGAGCGTCGCGGGCGCGAGCAGCGACGGCAGCGGCGTGGCGAGCAAGTCCCAAATTTTCGGATCTTCCGTGCCGAGCCGTCCGATGCCGATCCCGCCGACGCCCGAGTTGCGCGCGGCGTTGAGTTGATTCAGAAACGTGATCGCGTCGAGAAAAACGACGGTGTGTTCGCCGCCCTCCTGTTCCTCAAACGTGTACTCGCCGTTGTAATTCGGCGGCTGGACTTCGACCTTTTTTACCTTGGCGTAGCTGGCCCGGCTCATCGCGTCAGCGAAGCTGATCAGCTCCCCTTTTTTCACCCCGGTCGTCCAGTCGTAACCGAACGCTCCAATCGCGGCGATCCACTGCCGCGGTTCTCCGTACGCGAGGACAACCGACAGCCAACCGTCAAACCAATCCTGCGACGCGATGGGTCCCGGCGCGTCGGTCTCGGAATTTTCGTCGTAAAGCAACGCGACAAAACGATCGACCGAATCGGCCAGCACCACGAGATCGAACGCGTTGATTTCGTCGCCCATCGGGACGACCAGCCACAACTGCTTGTCGATGGCGTGCAACGCCGCGGCGAGTTTTCGCAGCAGTTCGGTCGTCTTCTTTTTGTAGGTCGGATCGATCTGTTCCCAGTTGATGACGACGCCGCCGGCTTTCGCTTCCTGCACATGCGAGAGGACGCTCAGGATGAATTTTTCGCGCCGCTCCGCCGCGCCATTCACCAGATTTTCCACGGCCTCGGGACGCCACTTGTCCTCGACGAGATTGTTGAGCATCGGCATCAGGACGATGCCCTTGCTCGCGGCGAGTTTTGCCACGCGGTCGTCGTTGTCGAGCCGCAGCGTGCCCGCGCCATCGACGAGCGACATCCACTCAGGACAGACGTGCGTGAGCTGGCTCGCGTGCTGCAACAGCGACGCGTAACTGTTCGCGTCCCAGTTGGAATAAAAGCCGAGGTGAATCTCCGCGTTTTTGCGCGCGCGCGCCGGCGGTTTCGGATGCTCCGGCAGGGGCGTGGCGGCGGGGAAATATTTGCGCCAGCTTGCCTTGGGCGCAGCCGGAGCTTGCGCGGCTTTTTGCTGCATCGCGACGCGAAGTTGTCCTTTGATTTTGCGCACTTTCGCCGGCAGACGCAGGTCGGGTTTCACAAAAAGTGCGCCCGCAAACCAGATCACCGCCGCGAACAAAATCAGGCCGAGCAGAAACAGCACGCGGCGAAAACGCGGCCAGCGTTTGCCATGCGGGTCGAGAAAAATAAACGGGCGCGATTTGCCTTTGGGGTCAGCGGTCATGCGTGCGACCGGAGTCGGAAACGATGCCAATCCGTGACGCCAATCGGCACGCTTTGCAAGCCTGCCGGTGCCCGCTTTAGAAACGGAAAAAGCCGTGGGCGTTGCGCGTCGTCGCCGCGGCCACTTCCTCGAGAGTCTGGTCGCGCAAGCGCGCGATGGTTTCGGCAGTCTGCCGCGTGTGCGCGGGTTCGCAGCGCTTTCCGCGAAACGGCACCGGCGCGAGATACGGGCAGTCGGTCTCGACCATGAAACTGTCGCCGGGAATTTGCGCGGCGCATTCCTGCACGACTTGCGCATTTTTAAAAGTGACGATCCCGGTGAATGAAACCATGTGCCCAAGTGCGAGGACTTCCTGCGCCTGCTCGATGGTGCCGCCGAAGCAGTGGAAGACGCCGCGCAGTTTGCCCGCGTAGTTTTGCAAAATGTCGAGCGTGTCCTGCCACGCGTCGCGTTGGTGGATGACGACGTTCAATCCGCACTCGCACGCCAGGTCGAGGTGCTGTTGGAAAATCGCAGCCTGCATGTCCTTGTAGGCGTCGTCGAGCGCCTGCTGCACGCCGCACGCGCTGCCGCCGGTGATCGCGGCGATGTTCGGATCATTGACGATGCCGAGCGAGCTCTGGCTCGGCAGCCGGTGATAATCCAAACCCGTCTCGCCAATCGCCACGACGCGCGGATTTTTTGCCAGCTCCCGCAGCGGCGCGACGAGATCATCGGGCGCGTCTTCGAGCGAAGTCGGATGCACGCCGATGACCGCGAAGACACTCGGATATTTCTCCGCGAGCGCCACCGCGCGCCGGCTGCCCTCGATCGACGTGCCGATGGTGACGATGCGCGTCACGCCTGCTTCCGCCGCGCGTGCGATCACCGCGTCGATTTCATTCTCGAACTCGGGAAAATCGAGATGCGCGTGCGTGTCGATGAGCATGGAAAAATCAGGCTTTGCGCCGCGTTGCCGGCTTTGGTTTGAAGTTCACTCCCGGCAATCCCTTAAAGTGCGCATCCTGCGTCCACAGCGTCGCCTTGTTCTCCAAGGCGGTCGCGTAAATCACGCTGTCGGCAAGGGAGAGTTTGTGTCGCACGCTGAGTCTGGCGGCGGCGAGGGCGATGTCCTCGTCGAGAGGGCAAATCGCGCCGGTCTTCATCAATCCCATCGCCTCCAAGGCCGCCCATTCTCCTTTTTGCTGAAACACTTTTTTGAACACCTCGTAGAGGGTGAGGGAAGGAACGAGCAACTGGTTGCCGCGCTCGATCGGCGTGGCGAAATAGGAGGCGTTCGAGGCTTCACCGAAATACTCCAGCCACGCGGATGAATCGACGACGTTCACAATTCGCGATCCGGTTCGCGTTCGATGGTGGTGTCGATTCCTTTGAGAAAACCCCGCATCTCGCGCATGGGCCGGAGTGGGACCAGCCGGATCATGCCTTCGTAGTGCAGAACGGCGAGTTTGGAGCCGGGTTTGATGGACAGCGATTCCCGCACATCCCGGGGAATCACAATCTGATATTTTGAGGAGACGGTGACTGCGCTCATACGAAAATCCTATCGATGACGCCGCAGAAAGCAAGATACGGATCGATCGCTTCCGCGCGCTACCATGCTCCGGATGCTACCACTGGATGACCGAACTCGCCCACGTCAATCCCCCGCCGAAAACCACGAGTAGCACGTAATCCCCCACCTTCATCCGCCCGGTGCGATTGGCCTCGTCGAGCGCGATGGCGACGGCGGCGGCGCTCGTGTTGCCGTAGCGGTCGAGGTTGATCAGAAACTTTTCCATCGGCACGTTCAGCCGTTCGGCGATGGCTTCGATGATCCGCATGTTCGCCTGGTGCGGGATGATGCACGCCATGTCTTCAATCTTCAGCCCCGATTGCTCCAGCGCGGTGTTCGCGGCGGTGAGCATGGCGTTCACCGCCTGCTTGTAAACTTCCTTGCCCGACATTTTGATCGTGTTCAGCCGCTGGTCGGCGTTTTCTTTCGTCGTCGGAAAACGGCAGCCGCCGCCGGGCATCGTGAGGATGTCGGCGTAGTCGCCGTCGCTGCCCATGTAGGTCGTGATCACTCCGTGCGTCGCGCCGCGGCTGCGCAAAATCGCCGCGCCCGCGCCGTCGCCGAAAAGCACGCAGGTGTTTCGGTCGGTCCAGTCAACGATCGTGCTGAGCTTCTCCGCGCCGATGACGAGCACGGTGTCGTAAGTCTGGCTGGTGATGAACTGCTGCGCGATTTCCAGCGCGTAGATGAACCCGGAACACGCCGCTGACACGTCGAAGCACGCGGCCCTTTTCGCGCCGAGTTTTTTTTGCACAAAACAAGCCGTCGCGGGAAAAAACATGTCGGGAGTGACGGTCGCCACGATGATCAAATCAATCTCGTCGGCGGTGATACCGG
>JANXWU010000091.1 GCA_025350985.1 Spartobacteria bacterium
CACCGTGATGGCGCGAGAGATCGACGTGCATTCCATCAAAAATGGAAGCTGTCTCGTGCCGCGCACGAGCCGCAAATCGCGGTAATCGGACTGGGCGCGCGAGAGCACTTCGAGATCGAGTTCGAGTTGTTGCGCGCCGGCGCGGGCGAGTGGCACGGGTTTGCGAAATTTCCAATCGCGGGTGTCGATGGCGGCGCCTTCGATCGTGAGCGCCGCCAGCGCCTCGGGTATTTTGAAACCGGGATTTTCCGCCAGCGGCGACGGCGTGACGTTTGAGGCCGTGGCGGATTTCAACTCGGCCGCCAGCGCGGAGACATCGTAGCGCGGGGCGCGGCTTTGGCTATTGCCGCTGAGCAGTGTGAAAGTTCCCGCCGCGCCTGCGAAAAACACCACGCGCGAGAGCCGCCGTTCCGCGCGCACCGCGCGCACCGCGAGCGGCGGACTGTCGTCGTTGCGGATGAAAACGATCAACTCCCGCGCGGGGATCGGCTGGTCGAGCGCGAACTCGATGCGCGCCGCGCTTTTCCCTTCGAGATTCACGCGGAAAATCATCCCTTCGCCAATCGTGCGTTCGCGGATGCCGTCCTCGGAAATTTCGGGAACGGCCACCGAAATGCGCCGCGTAAAAAGCGGCTCAGGCGTCTCGAAGGTGAGCGATGAGATGGTGAGATTCGACGCGCCAGGATCGAGCGCCAGTCGCGTGACGCCGTCGTTTTCGTGGCGCGATTTGATCGCCACAGCGACCGTCTCGTGCGGCGCATCCGCGCGGGATGTGTGCGTTCGTGCGCTGGAAAATGGCACCGGCTTCGAGCGTTGGTCGTCAAGGGTGAGGCGCAGGAATTCCCACGCGCCCTCGGGAAAATCGACGCGCAATTTTTCCGCGCCGCGCTCCAGACGAAAAATCATCTGCCCGGCGGCAAGCTCCTGCCAGTGCGCCCGGTCGTGCGAACCTTCAACGCGCATCGCCTTGATGAAACCGGCGGCAGGCGTGGCGAGAGTCACGCCGACGAGCGGCGATTTAGTGCCAGTCGCCATCGTGAGCACGGTCGCGTCGGGCTGAATTTCGTTTTCAAATTTCGCCGCCGGCAAGGTGGTTTCCGGCTGCGGCATCGGACGCTCGATCAGCAGCGGCACTTCGTTCCCCGCCGCGTCGAGCACGCGTAAATCGTCGAGCGCGGGTCGCGCCGCATCGAGCGTGGCCGGCGGGAGATCGACGCGCACGAGTCCGGCGGTGGTGATTTCGAGCGTCTGCCGGAAGCGCCATTCGCTGGGCGTGATCGCGTGAAGCGATGCGACCGTTGCCAGCAATGCCGCCAGAATCGCGAGCTTATGGGACGGACGGAGGAGCCGTGGGGTTTTCATTTGGTTCGACAACGAGCACGACGAAGCGCTGATACAAATACGATGCCACCATCGCGATGACCGCGACCGCGATAAATGCGCCGATGCGGTAGAGTTGATCGAGTTGCGAGAGGTCGTGGAGAAAAAGTTTCAGCACCGTGACGCCGAGCAACCCGAGGCTGGCGTAGCGCACCGGCGCAAGTTTTTTGCGGATGCCGATGACCAGCAGCATCAGCGCGAACAACGCCCACGCGATGCTGAAGCTCATGTCGCGCGCTAGATTCGCGGACAACTCGAACGTGAGCACCCGCGCGCCGGGCGCGGTGAAATAATCGGCGATCTCCAGATTCACGAGCAGGAATCCGAGCACGGTGCCCATCCCCGCGAGCATCGGAGCCGTCCGCCGTCCGAACAGCGTGTCTCGTCCGGCGAGCAGCCGCGCACCGGCGAAAAGCGCGATGGTGCCAAGGCCGTAGGCGTAGAGATACCAGTTGAAAAGAGCGACCGTCGCGCGCGGATGATATTCGAGCACGGCGGGATTGAGCGCGAGTCGCGCGAACGACGCCACCAGCAGCGCGACGCCCGCCAGCCGCAGACCCGGATGGGGCACGCGGCGAAACAGCCAGCAGAGCGCCGCGCCTTCGCACGCCCAGCCGATCGTGATCCATTGACGCTCGAACTGAATCGGGAAAATCAGCGTGATGAAAAACAGCGCGACGCCGCCCCACCACGCGAGCTGCGCGTTGCGGGCGGGGCTGTTGGACGGCGTGCGTTTCAGCAGCACGACGAGCCCGAGCAGCGCGGGCACGGCGAACAGCGCCGGCAGCACGCCCATCATTCCGCGCATCGACGGAAAGCCGGCGCGAACGACCTGATGCACGAGGAAAAAGTGCAGCGGTCCGGCGAGTGCGGACACGGCCCACGGCGCGCTTTTTTTCCCGAACTGCCGGTGGAACGAAAAGGGAAACGCGGTGAACGAGGCGTAAAAAATCAGATGCCACAGGAGCGGCATTCCCGGACGCTCGGAATTGAACTGATGGAAATGCCACGCGTGCTCCAAACCCAGCACGCAAGCCAGTCCCACGGCGGGCAGCACGTCGTGCGACATAATTTTTGCGAGGCCGAGCAGCAGCGCGAGAAGCACGAGCGCGAGGCCGAAAACGGGGGACGGATTCGCGAGTGGCAGCCGCAGCGTGACCATCGTCAGCAGCAGAAACGGCAGCGCGGCGGAGAGTGCGGGGAGTTGCACGGCAAGGTTCGCCGGATCGTTGAGGCGGCCGAAAATGTTCGGGGCGTGGGTGCCCGTCCCCGACAGCATTTTTCGACAAAGCCACAGCGCGGCGACGAGGAAAAACACGGCGAATCCGCCGATCAAAAACAGCGCCGTCGGCAGGCCGGTGAGTTCGCCGGGGATTCTGAAAATGAACGCGCCGAGCGTGACCAGTGTGAGCACGAGCACGAAAAGAATTGGCACCAGCGTCGCGCTGAGCGCGGCCAGCACGATGGCGAGCAGGTCCACCAGCAAGACGAATGGCCACACGAAAAACGAGAGCGCGGCGAGTTTGAAAATCGGCATCAGCACGAGCACGAGCGCGAGCGCCGGGAACGCGTGGCACCACGGCGGAAGTTTTTTCGCGCGCACGCGCTGCATCACGATCGGCGCGGCCGAGTGGAAAAGCGCGAAGAGGAAATAGAACGCGAGCGCGGTGTTGAGGCTGGCGTTGGTGAGATGCTCGCCCGTCCACGCAGCCAGCAACGCGAACGTGAGCAAGCCGGCGGCGGGTTCGGCGAGCGCGATGGAGTCGTCCAGCAGCACGAGTGCGAACAGGCCCGCATTCACCACAAACACGTAGCTGAAGAACAGCACAGGCCGGATGGCGACCGGCGTGAACGACAGCAGGAAAAACGAAAACAGCAACGCCAGCGCGCCGAGGCCGAGGGTCGATCCGAGCAGCGCGCGGTTCGATTTACCCGATTTTTTCGCGACAAAGACGGCGGCTAAAAACATCGCCTCAAACGCGACGAACACGCCCATCGCCAGGAGCGTTTTGCTCCCGGCGAAGTATTTTTCCTCCACGAAAAACCGGGCGACCCAGCCCACCTGCATCAAGCCAGTTCCCGCCGCGCCCAAGATCGGCAGCACGTTCCATTTCTTCCGCGACGCGACGGCAAGCAGCCCGAAGTCGAGCAAGGCGATGTAGCCGAAAAGTCCGAACGGCGCGTCCTGTCCCGTCGAGAGCAGCACGGGCGTGAGGAAGCCGCCGGCGATGCCGAGCACGGCGACCACGAGCGCATTCATCCGCACCGCGAGGACGAACGCCGCGGCGGTGATGAGGAACATCAGCGCGAACGTCGGCACGACTCCGAAAAATGGGAAATGGTAGAGCGCGCGGCAGGCGAAAGTGACGGCGTAGAGAATCAGCACGCCCGTGGCGCAAAGCGTCTGCCCGGTGACCGCGGCGGCCTTGCGCTTGACCGCGACGCCCGCTCCGATCAAGCCGATGCCGGTGAGGAAACCGATGGCCACACGGACTTCGGGCGGGATGAGATTGTGCTCGAACGAATACTTCACGAAAAACGCGACGCCGAGGAAAAGCGCCACTCCGCCAATCCACGCGAACAGTTTCGCGCCCATGAATTGTTCCCAGTTGATCGGTGGTTTGACGCGAACGATCGGCTTGTTTGCGGGGCGCTCCGCAGGCTGGACGACGGCTCCTGGCGGAGTCTCTGATTTTTGCAAGAGCGAGGACGCGAGGGGAGGCGGCGTCGCAGATTGCCCGACCACTGCGGCCGCTGCTTTTTCAACAGGCGCGAACTGAAGTGCCACCTCCGCCTTCGCTCTGAGCGGTGGTGATTCGAGCTGCGCTTCACGGGCGGGCGTTTGTTTCAGCGAACGCAATTCCTTTTCGAGCGCGGTCAGGCGGCGGCTCAACTCGCCGACGAGACGCGCCGCCTGCCCTGCTCTGGACATTGCGACGAATGGCAGCACGATGATCGCGATCAACAAGCAGAGCAGAAGAAATATGAGGAATGGCATGGTCTGGAAATCGTCTGTTGCGTCTGGAATTATTCCGGCTCGCTTCGGGGCTTTCGCGGTTTGCCTACTTCGTTGATGCGTCGTATTCCTTCCAAAATTCCTCCGCCGCTTGAATCCTGGGCGGCTGTTTGTCCGCAGCCATCAGCTCTTTTAATTTCGGCAGCGACCGCAGAACCTCGATGTCCGTGGCCCCTCGCGGCATGAGCAGCGATTCCAAGTCGCGGCATTCCGCGAGCGGACGCAGGTTGGTCGCCTTCGAGCCGTGCAGTCGGAGAGCCTTGAGCCCTTTCCCACGCAGCGGGGAGAGATCGGTGAAGTTCGTGTCGCCAAGATTCAGATGGGTCAGCGGCAGCTTCCGAACCGGTGACAGATCGCTCAGATTTTTGCAGCCCCAGATCACCAGTTCCTCCAGGGGCATCTCCGCCACAAACTCCAAGTCGGAGGCCAGAGCGTCGCCCATGTTCAGGCGTTTGAGTTTCATCCCCTTGAGCACGGAGAAATCCGTGGCGGGAATCTTGTCGAGGATCAAAAACTCGATCGGCAGCGCGGCGAGTGGCGAAAGGTCGCGCACCTGCGTTTCGCGCACGGACAGATATTTCAAAGGCATCCCGCGCAGCGGGGAAAGATCGGCCACTTTCGTGCGGGCGAGCGAGAGCCACTCGATTGGGAAGCCGGACAGGAATTTCAAATCGCTGACATTTTTTCCATCGAGCGCGACGGAGAGCGCGCCCTCCTCCGTCGAGGATGAAATCACGTCGAAACCCGCGTCGCGGAGGGCTGCGTCGAGCGCATCGCGCACTGCTTCCTCCCGCGCCAGGCGCCGGGGATCGAACTCCTTCCAAAACTCGTCCGTCGTCTGCGCCGGTCGGTCCTGCCCGTTGTCCCAGCGATAGGAAAGGTAGGCCAGCTTCGGAAGCGCACGCAAAGCCGTGAGGTTGCGTGCTTTCTTCGGCAGCGAAATTCCCTCAAGCGTCGGGCAATCCAGCAGCGGGCTCAGACTGGTGACGCCGGTTTGATCGATGGAAATCGTTTTCAGAGGCATGCCGCGCAGTGGTTCGAGGTCGCGGACGCGGGATTGTCCCACCTTCAAAATCGTGAGCTTGAGCTGACGCAACGGCGTCAAATCCTGCACCGGTGTCTGGCTGATCCGCAGCACCTGGAGGCCGGCGCAATCCGCCAGCGCTGCCAAGTCTTCGACCTTGGTTCCGCGCAATTCCAAACGCTCCAGCGGCGCACCCCGCAGCGGTGACAGATCGCGCGCCTGCGTGTTGTTCAGAAACAATTCGAGCAGCGGCATTCCCCGCAGCGGCTGAAGATCGGACACCGGGGTTCCTTCCAAATCGAGCGACGTCAGCGCCAAGCCAGCCAGGCTCGCGAGACTGGTGATCGCCGGATTTTCCGAGGCCACGAGGCTTTGGAGCGGCAGGCCTTGGAGTGCCGCAAAATCGGCGACTTTGGTTTTGCGAATCGAGAGTGTTTTCAAAGGCAGCCCGCGCAACGGCGCAAGATTCGCGACGGGAGTTTCGTCGAGGTTGAGCACTTCGAGCGGCATCCCGGCGAGCGGCGTCAAATCCGTCACGCTGGTCTTCGCCAAGTTCAGATCGCGGATCGGCCAGCCTTGGAAAAGTGCGAGGTTTACCGTGCCGGTTTCGCTGAGATCCATCCGCAGCTTTCCATCGGGCTCGCGCCGGATTTTCTCCACCACCCAGCGCGGCATCCCCGCTTGCTGCGCCTTCGTCTTCCACGCGATCAACTCCGCGGCCTCCGGTGTGGTCGCCGACAGCCGATACGCGCCGCTTTCCGCGACGATCGTTGCCACGGGCGGCCCGTTGAAACCGGACTGCGCGATGCGCATGGTCTTCATCAGCGGCGTGCGGCTGCCCGGAAAAAATTCGTCGGCGGAGTAGGTCATGGCGAGTTCGATGGCGTTACTGCCGCCCATCCACAGGGCGATGGTGTCGATGGTCATCCGCCGCCGGTCGAAAGTGAACCGCGCGGAGCGGATCACCTTGTTGCGCAACGGCTCGCCGAGGTCGTTGAACTCCACGACGGCGCGCGCATCGTCCCACTCGAGCAAATCGTATTGCGCGCCTGCGTCGATCATCTTCAGGAACGCGCCGAGAAAATTCCACCCTGCGTTGCGGAAAAGCGCGAACGTTTCGACGCGTTCGAGTTCCTTTTCAAGCTTCGACTCGGCCTTCGAGCGAAACGGCTCCGGCAGGTCGGGCACGGCGATTTTCATCTCGGTGCGAAGCTGCGTCCGGGCCATGCGGAACTGCGGGGCGATCGGCAATCCGCCGGCCCGCGCCATGATCATCGCCTCCACCTCCGGCGAGCGCAGCGTGATCTCGTAATCCACGGCATCGATCGCCGCGTAGTTCGCGTAAATCTCGCGCACGAGCCGCCAGATTTCCTCCGCGGGCGGGCCTGTGCTTTGCGCGCCCACCACCCCGGAGAAGCAGGCAATCGAGACCAGCGCTGGAAGAATCCGCATGAGAAAAAAATCCGACTACGGGGCGGGCGGCAGGTCTTTGCAGAAAAGGGCGGAGACAAGAAAATACTTCGCCTTTGGATCGAGCGCCTTGCGCCGCGCCGGTTTGCGATCCACGACCAGGCCGATGCCCGTTCCCCCTTTCACCACCCAGCGCGGTGCACCGGGTTCGATCCGACTCGAAGTCCACAGCCAGAGCGTGTCCGTGAGAGCCCAGCAGCCGTAGGGCGACACCTGCGAGCGGTCCCGCGAGAGCGGTTGGGTCATCCAGTTTTCCGCCAGCTTCGGCGATTCGTTTCCCGCCGAAAAAATGCGGCCGTCGATGCCGCGTGCCGCCTTTTCAAACTCCTCCTCTGTCGGCAGTCGCGCACCGGCCCACTTCGCGAACGCCATCGATTCATACAGGCTGAGTGCGCGCGCGGGCAGCAGTTCGGAGTTGCGCGCGGTGTCCTTGAACACCTGCAAATCCTGCGCGCTTTTCGCGCCGGGCTGGATGTCGGCGACGGTTAATTTGTCGGCTTGCAACGCCTCCGTGATCAGCCGCGCATAATCGGGGCTTTGCCGGAAACGGAAATATTCCGCGCCCGTCACGACGGTGGAGCGAATGAAAAATCCGGCGAGGCGTCGCTTGCGTTTGCCGATGAACCCATCCGCCTGTGTCGTCCCTTCGTCGCCCTGGATGAAGTCGCCCTCGTGGACGTACTCGTAGCCGGCGGGAATTTCGGTGATCGGAATGGAAATCTTCACGCGCCCGCCGCGTTCGATTTCCAACGGCAGCGAGCACCAGCGCCTGCCCTCGCGGTGGATTTCAAATTGATGCACGCCTTCGCGCAGCCGCAGTTCCTTCACCGGCAAAACGCCGTGGCTGCGCGTCCGCAATTCCGGTTTTTCACCGGCAAAAAGCTCGACCAATTCACCCGCAAACGGCGTGGCCACGCTGACGAATCCTTCGCCTAGCGCCCACGGCATCAGGTTCGCGGCGTCGGCATTTCCCTGGTCGATCCGTAGCACTTCCTGAAGTTTGATCGCCGCCGCGCCCCAGCGTTTGCCGTCGATGTCGGCCTTGGCACCGGCGACTAAAAAGGTGACGAGGCGGGGGCGCGCGTCGGGACGTTCCAACACGGCTTGCGCTTTCGACAATCTGGCAATGGCCGTGTCCCATTCGTCCTGTTTCGCCGCCGCCTCCGCGGTCTTCGCGAGCCGGTCGTGTTCCGCCACCCGGCCTTGAAATTGCCGAAACTGCACGACGCCAAAACCCACGGCGAACAGCAGCGTGACCAGAACGATCGCCAGCGAAACGTGGCGGTTGCGTTTCAACAGCAACATCAGCCGCTTCCGCAGTCCCGCTCGCTCGGCCCTCGTCGCGAAGCCGGTTTGATATTGCGTCAATTCTTTTTGCAGCTCGGGCACGCTCTGGTAGCGGTCGGCCTGCGCGAGCGCGAGCGCCTTCATCGCCACGGCGGCCAGCGATTCGGGAATGCGCCCGCCGGGGCAGTGGCGCGGCTGCACCGGCTCGGATTTGGGCGGCGTCACCGGCGGCGTTATTTGCCCGTGCGTGATTTTTTCGATGATCTCGACGGCGCTCGCGCCGCTCACCGGCGTGCGCAGCGCGAGCAGGTGGAAGAGGATCGCGCCGAGCGCAAAAATGTCCGAGCGCGGGTCGATGGCGTCGAGGTCGCCCGCCGCCTGCTCGGGGGCCATGTAGTGCGGTGTGCCCATGATCGAGCCGGCCATTGTGGAAAAACTTTCGCCTTCGTCCTGCTTCACCGACCGCACCGTCGCGGAGCCTGGCCGGTCGGCGTTGCCGACGAGTTTGGCGAGTCCCCAATCCATCACCAG
>JANXWU010000109.1 GCA_025350985.1 Spartobacteria bacterium
GGTTCGAGTGCGCGCCAGCGGCCTTCGACGCGGTCGAGCACCTCGGGCTTCGTCCATGTCGAAAACGTGAGCAGCGCCTCCGCGCGCAAAACCTCCGGTGCGTTTGAGTTTGCACCGAACGCGGGCAGCCTCCGCGCCGCGTCCGCACCGCCCACACGCAGATTGGCGTTGATCGCGCGGCGAACCACCACCGGGTCGGTGATGCCTTTTTCGTCGAGCAGCGCGGCGAGCGCGGGCAGCGCGGCGGGGATCGAGTAGTCGTCGTGAATGGCGCGCGCCGCCTCGGTGACCACGAGCTGATCCTTGTCATGCAGAAAGGTCGCAACGCCCTCCGCGAGTCCTTGGGGCAGCGCTTCCGGGTGCAGACGCGCGATGCGGCGCAGCGCGACGACGGCGGCAAGACGAACCGCGGGAGATTCGTGAGCCGAGAGTTTCGCGAGAGGCGCGACATTCTTTTCGCAAATTCCGGCGAGGGCGGTCGCGCCGGCGTGGCGGAGGTAAGCATCGGCGTCCTTATTTTCCGCGAGCATTTTCACGACGGGAACAAGCGCGGTGGCGTCGCCGATTTTCGCGAGCGCGATGGCGGCGTGAAAACGAACGCGCGCACTCCTGTCACTCAGGAGTTTCGCCACGTCACCCGCTGCCGTTTTGAAACCAGCATCGCCAATAACCTTGGCTGCCTGCGCGCGAATCTCGGCGTCGGAATCGGCCAGCAGAGCCGAAAGCGGGGCCACGGCTTCGCTTTGCTTTCGGCCAAGTTGCCCCATTCCCCAAAGGCCGTGAACGCGTGCCAGTTGATTTTTTCCCGAGCGTGCCGCAGCCAGCAGAGCAACCGCGTCGCCGCGTTTTGCCAGCTCAAACTGCGCGCCCAAGCGCACGCGCTGGTCGGCGTGCCCGAGCAGTGCGGACAGTTCCGGCGTGGCGCGTTTCGACATTCCCTCGCCGAGCAGTTTCTGGGTTTCGGCGCGGAGCGGGTCGGCGTTTTCGCGCGCGTCGAGTTTCCAGACTTTGCCTTTGTTGTGCGGCTCCCACACGGCGCTGTTCCAATCGGCGGCGTAAAGCGCGCCGTCCGGGCCCCAGTTGATGCCGGTCATCATCGGCCCGCTGAAGGCCAGGCGTTCGTCCACCATTTTGAAAGACGCGCCGACCGGTTCGGTTTTGAAAATCGTCAGCTTGCGGCCGGGGAATTGCGTGAGGAAAAACGTGCGCCGGTATTTTTCGCCGAGCGCGGTGCCGGGGTTGTATTTGAAGCCGCACGGGCCGTCGGAATAATTCGCGAGCGGCGGCGTGATGTACGCGGCCTGTCCCGGCCAACGCGGGACGAAAAGCTTCTCGTCCATCCACGGATTGTAGTCGCCTTTGCGATACTGCCAGTTGCAGCGCCAGCCCGAGTCGCTCTGCTCGGTGATGTAAACGAACCGCTCGCGCTCGCCTTTGAAATCGCCGTCGTTATCGACGTTGAACAAATTGCCGAACTCGTCGAACGCCAGTTCCTGCGGATTGCGGAGGCCGTGCGCGAAAATTTCAAAATGGCTCCCGTCCGGTTCGCAGCGCAGCACGCAGCCTTCGTGCGCGGCCTTCGCGTGCGTGCCGTCGATGGCCGAAGTCGCGTTCACGCCCTTGTCGCCAATCGACCAGTAAATGCGGCCATCCGGACTGACGGTGAGCCCGTGCATGTCGTGGCCGGAGTAGGCAATGTGGACGCCGAGACCGGTGACGATTTCTTTTTTCCCGGCGGCGGTGCCCGCATTTTTCGGTTCGTCGAGCTTCCACAAACTCGGCAGTGCGGTCATGTAAACGCTCCCATCAAACCAGAGCACGCCCGCTGCGACGCCGGTCATCTCAGAGTTGAAGCCGTCGGCAAAAACTGTGCGCGTGTCCGCGATGCCGCGTCCGCTTTTATCCTCGATCCGTAAAACCAGCTCGGACAAAACCTCCAAATCGTGCCAGTCCGAAAGGCCGTCGCCGTTGCGATCCTTCAGCCATTTTTTGTTTTTCTCGCTGTGCGTGGCGTCGAACTCTTCGTGGTAAAATTTTCGCCGCTCCTCCACGCTCTCGTGAGAAAGCGTCGTGGGAATCCACGCCGTGTGCTGGCGGATGTCCAACTCGGACTCCTTTCGCCTCGTCGTTTGCACCACGTACGCGACGCCGTGGTTGTCGAGCGAAATGGCGACCGGGCTGCCGAGCAATTGGTCGCCCGCCCACTCGCTGCCCACCAGTTCGCCGGCCGGCGCGGGAGTGGGTTTGGGATTTTTGTCCGAGGCTTTTTTGGGGTCTTTGGCCGAAGCGGGATGGAGAGCGGAAAAGCCGAGTGCGAGGACGGCAACGCAGGCGAGGGGAGTTGCGGATTTCATGGGAAGGTAGAGATGGGACGGCTTCACGGGTTGAGGTGCCGGCTGGCTGGTGCAAAAAAAACATTTGCCGCGCAGTTTGTCGATGCGTGCCAGCCGTTGGGCCACGGTATTGACGGCGCTCGCCTGGAGACACGCCACCGCAGAGGGCGTCTAATAAGACTCGTCGCGTGTGGAAAGCGGCGCGAGGACGCGC
>JANXWU010000146.1 GCA_025350985.1 Spartobacteria bacterium
GTCACGGGCATCGCCCGATTGCGCGTGAACATTTTCCGCCAATCCGGCCACCACGCCATCGTGATGCGGAAACTTCAGACGCAAATTCCAACGATGGAGCGGCTCAAGCTGCCAGCGGTTTTCAAGGAAATCGTGAAGGAAAAGAACGGGATTATTTTCGTCACCGGTGCCACGGGCAGCGGCAAAACCACCACGCTGGCGGCGTTGCTCAACGAGATCAACGAGACCGAGGATTTTCACGTCGTAACACTCGAAGATCCGGTCGAGTTCACCCACCCGCACAAACGCTCGACCTTCAGCCAGCGAGAGATGGGGCGCGATTTTTCCACCTTCCCCATCGGCCTGCGAGCCGCGCTGCGACAGGCTCCGAAGGCGATTCTGGTCGGGGAAATTCGCGACCGCGAGACGATGGAAATCGCGCTGACCGCCGCCGAAACCGGCCACGTCGTTTACAGCACGCTGCACACGATCAGCGCGAGCCAGACGATCAACCGGATCATCGGCATGTTCGACAAGGACGAGGAAAGCCAGGTGCGCGCACGCCTTGCCGATTCGCTGCGTTACATCGTCAGCCAGCGGCTGGCCACGAAAGTCGGCGGCGGACGCGTGCTGATCACCGAAATGCTCGGCAGCAACATGCGCTCACGCGAGGCAATCCTGCTCGGCGAAGGCGACGGACGGAGTTTGCACGAGGTCATCGAATCGAACAACACGGCTGGCTGGCATTCGTTCGAGCAGTCACTCCTGGCGGCCTTTCGCGAGGGATTGGTCACCGAGGAAACGGCGGTCCTTTACAGCTCGAACAAAAGCAAAATTCGCAAGGATCTCGACCTCGCCAAAAAGCAAATGGGCACGGGCGGAATGACTCTGACGGACGGATTGCGGCTCAAGCACGTCGAAGTGGGAACGCGGGGAAATGCAATCGCCGCCTGACGCACGCCCCGCTAGCTCTCGATGACACTGATTTCCACCGGCTCGACTTTTACGCCGAGTTCCTCGAGCCATGCGATAGCCTTTTTGATTTCGTCGCGCTCACCTTCGAGTTCGAGTGAGACAATGCCGACCTCCGGCGTGACGCTGCACTGCCGGATGTTGGTCACGACTTGAAACTTGTGCCCGATTTCATAAACGACTGGCCGGGTGATAAGCCGCGACGGATACATGAGCCATAGGCGCTGGGTGTCTTTTGCCATACAATTAAATTGTCATTCTGAACGCAGACTACGGGGCGAGGAATGTCAGTTTTGTTTCTACCCGCCCGCGATGGCTGGGACGATGGAAATCTCGTCGCTGTCTTTAACGATGGTCGCCTTTTCGTCCAGGAAGCGGATGTCTTCGTCGTTGAGAAAAATGTTCACGAACCGGCGGACGTTGCCCTGCTCGTCGCAGATGCGGTCTTTCAAGCCGGGGTAACTCGTGTTGAGGCTGGCGAGGATTTCGGCAATCGTCGCGCCGGCGGCGGGAACCAGTTCCTGTTCGTTGGTGAGTTTGCGGAGTGGAGTGGGGATGCGGACGTTGGGCATATTCGGATTTCTGATTGCTGATTTCTGATTGTGTAAATTTAACCGCCCAAATTTTCTTCGTGGTCTTGGCGGCCTTCGCGGTTCATTTCATGGCGAGCTCATTGGCCACCAGCGCTTCAAACTCGCGCAGACTCGGCTTGATCAACCGCGGCTCGCCGCATTTTCCGGCGATGGCTTCCTGCGTTTTCAAACCGTGGCCGGTGATGCAAAGCACGACGCTTTCGTCGCGCGGGATTTTCCCGGTGTCGATCAATTTTTTCGCGCACGCCGTCGTCACTCCGCCGGCGGTCTCGGCGAAAATGCCCGTGGTTTCCGCCAGCAGGCGGATGCCTTCGACGATCTCGTCGTCGGTGACATCCTCCGCGCTGCCGCCCGTGTCGTTCATCGCATGGATCGCGTAATAACCATCCGCCGGGGTGCCAATGGCGAGTGACTTCGCGATCGTGTCGGGCTTCGGCACGGGCTTGACGATGTCGGTGTTTTTCTTTTTGGCCGCGCTGATCGGTGAGCAGCCGGTGGCCTGTGCGCCGTGGACTTTGAACGGCGCGCTCTCGACCAAACCGAGGGTGATGAACTCGTGGTAAGCCTTGTGAATTTTCGTGAGCAGCGAACCGCTGGCCATCGGGATGACGGTGTGCTGCGGCAGGCGCCAGCCCAGTTGCTCGGCGATTTCAAAGCCCATCGACTTCGAGCCCTCGGCGTAATACGGACGCAGGTTCACGTTCA
>JANXWU010000156.1 GCA_025350985.1 Spartobacteria bacterium
CGCGAAAGCAAGGGCGCGCCCTCGTAAACGACGTGCGTCGAGCGGTCCGATTCCACGCGGCCGCTGTCCCACAAATCCGCTTCGTCAAGGTCGAGGTGCTCCCGGCTGCGGGCGGCGAGCACGCGGTACGCCGTCTGCCGCGCCCCGCGCCGCGCGCTTTCCAGACACCAGCTCAAACGCGGCGCCACCACGTCGAGGCCCAGCGGATTTTTTGCGTACTCGCAGCGCAAGCCGGTGACGTTCATGCGCTGGGAAGATGACGCGGGCGGCGCGGTTGTCGCGACTCTTTTACGCACGGTCGCTGCGGCGGACCGTCCACCACGCGAGCGACCGCGCCTCCGTTCACGGGATTATTTTCCGCCGGGGCCGTAGCCTTTCGCGGGCGTGCCATCGTCGTTCAAACGACCTGTCGCCCACAGCAAGCCGCGCGTGACAAGGTCGAGATACACGTCGGTTTCCATGGTCTTGTTGTCGTGGCCGAGCGTGGTGCCGAAGACTTTTCCCTTCCCGTACGTGTTCACCCAAATGCACGCGTGATCTTTTTTCGTGTCCACGCCGTATGCCTGCGCGAGCGGGACGAAGTCGGGCCACAGCTTTTCATTTTTATAAAGTTCGTCCGGCACCGGGTCTTTCCATTCCGCCGGGAAGCCTTTCATCACCGCGTGTTCCGGCTTGAGATTTTTCACCAAAAGATCGTGCCGGTTTTCGTGGCTGTAGGAACTCTGCCCGATCAGCTTGCGCCACTCGTCCGTGCTCGCCTTGCGATAACTGTGCGTCGAGCAGTGGAGCACGACGGCGGGCAGTCCATCGAAGTGCGGCCTCGCGATGCGCTCGACAAAAGCGTTGTCGTCCACAAAGCCGAAGCACTCGTTGTGCAAGACCACGTCGTAGCCTTTCTCCCAGCCGTCCTTTTCATAAATGGTGACGCGATGAGTCTTGTCCGCCTTGTCCTTTCCCTCCTCATGCACAATCGTCCAGACGACATTTGCGCGTTTGCTGATGCCCTCGGAGAGGATCGTTTTCTGATGCTCGTAGTCGTGGCAGCAACCGCCGCAAACCATGAGCGCGCGGATGGGTTTCGTGTCGTCAGCGCGGATCGTTGCAAGGGGAAAGAAGAGGCACGCGGCGAGGAGCGTTTGAAAAAGATTACGTGGGTTCATGGCGGGATTTTATTTTGAGACAGAACAGCTTCGCAGAAAGTTTGACTCCGTGCCTCTGCGCCTCTGCGTTGAAATTTTAGCGGTGACTTACTTTCCGCCCGGCCCGAAGCCTTTCGCCGGCGTGCCGTCATCATTCAGGTGGCCGGTCGTCCACAGCACGCCGCGCGTCACGAGATCGAGATAGCGCGCGTCTTCGACGGTTGCGTTGTTGTGGCCGACCGTCGTGCTGAACACGCGCGCTTTTTTCGGGCCGTATTCGTTCGTCCACGCAACGACTGTTTCGTTCGTTTTCTCGACGCCTTCCTTGTTCTTGGTCGTCTGTTTTCCTTTTGCCAATCCCTTGCCGGTCAGGATTTGGACGTTGTTGTAAAGCTCCTCATTGATCGTCGTCCAATCCTCCAGGCCTTTGACGATGGGCGATTCTTTTTCCGTGAAGCTGATCGCAATCGGCGCCTGCGCGCCGTGCCCCGTCGATTGCAGGCCGAGGTATTCGTACCAGTGCGAGTTGTCGTCGCCGACCTTCACCGGTTTGCCAAACTCGCCGAAGCGATAGCAGTGCATCGCGCAGTGCAAGTTCACGCCGGGAAGCCCATCCTGGTGCGGCTTGAGCACGCCCTGAATCGTCGCGGGATCTTTCACGTCCGCGGCGCATTCGTCGTGGATGACTAGGTCGTAACCCTTGGCGTAATCAGGGTTCCCGAGGATCGCGAGCGGCGGCTTGGTCGATTTATCGTCAGTGTGGATTTGCGTGATCTCGACGTTGGCGCGCGCCTCGATTCCTTTTTTCAAAATGTCCTTTTGCGTTTTGTATTCATGGCAGCAGCCGCCGGTGATGAGCAGCACTTTGAGCTTCGCGTCGGCGGCGTGCGCGACTGAAACGAGGCTGGCGGCGGCGAACCAGAGCGCCAGCGAGATGCGAAGGGTTTTCGACAATGGAGTGGTGGAGGAGAACATAGGTGTTGTTTGAACCGCCGAGATTGCCCAGAAGTCAGCACGAAAACAAGCATGTCGAATTTCCTGTCCCGCCCGCGCAAACTTTTCACCGCGCGGTCCCTCCTCGCCCTCATGGCTTGCGGACTCTTCGCGCAGTCGGCGGCTGCAGACCGCCAGCCGGGCAAACCCACGCCCGATTACGTCGCCGTGCCGTTCTCCGTCGGGCATCAAAACAAGTTTTTCATCGACGCGAAAATCAACGGGAAAAATGCCTCGCTCGTGCTCGACACCGGCGCGCCCATCACCTGCCTCGACGCGTCCCGCGCGCGCTCTTTCAATCTGAGGCCCTTCGACGGCAGCGCCACCGTGCCCGCCTCGGTGGTCGCGAACGGCCAGCGGCATCGCGTGACCATCGTCCCGTCGCTCGCCCTTCCGCCGCTCAAATTCACGAACACTCCCGCCGCGCTCATCGACCTGCGCGACATCAACCGCCAAATCGGCGCGACCCGCGACCTGCGCTGCGACGGCATCATCGGGCTCGATGTTCTCATCGCGATGCATGCGGTCGTCGATTGCCGCAACGGCGCGATTTATTTCAAAATGAACCCGGACGCCAAAAGTCCCTTCCCGCGCCTGTTGCGCGAAGGCGGCTGGTCCGCCATCCCTCTGCACCTCGCGGAAAATCACCTCGTCGTCCAGGGTCGCGTCAACGGCGCGATGGCGACCTTCGTCGTGGACACCGGCGCGCCCATCACCGCGCTCGACCGCGAGTTTTGCCGCCAACATAAAATCGTGCCGACCCGTGAGACGTTCCGGTCTCGCGGCATTCATTTCGACGACCGCCTAGCCCGCGTCGCGTGGATCGATCATCTGGCTTTCGGAAAATACGACGCGGCGCTGACTTCGGTGGCTGTGTTCGATTTGGCGCGCTTGCTCTCCTCCAACCGCAGCGGGCTTCTCGGAGTCCACACCTTGCAGATGAATCTCGCCGTCATCGACTGCGAGGAGATGATGCTTTACCTCCGGCATCCCGACGAGACGGACGGCGGAAATTCAGGACGAAACGACGGAGCCAGGCGACGCCCCAACTAGTCCAGCGACAAATCGAAACACAGCCGGGCCGCCACAGGAAAGGTGCCTGTGCATCGTCGTCAACGATGACGTGCCGCCATCGCCCACGCGACCAGCGGCAGAATAAACGCCGCGCCCGCGAGCACGCGCTGCCACACCGGCGTCGCGCGTTTTTCCAAGCGCAACGCGGCGACCGACGCGCCCAGCCCATTGCCCGCGACGAAGCCAAAAAAGTGCGCCAGAAAATCGACCTGCTCGCCACTCGTGCCGAGGTAACCCAGCAGCGCCAGTCCAGCGCCCGCGGGCACGATCAACTCCCACGCGCGAAATTTTCTCAGCGCCAAAATCCGCCCGCACACCTGCCACGCCACCAGCAGGCCCAGCGCGCCGAACACCGCCGTCGAAGCGCCGATGCTCTCGTGCGAATCGTGCCGGTAAAACCACGCGTTGATGAGGTTGCCCAGCGCGCCGCTGAGGATGATCGCGCACCAGGCCAGGCCCGTCCCGAGCAGCGGCACAAGAAACGCCGCGAAGACGAGGCCGGTGGCGAGATTCGCGAGCAGATGCTCCGTGTTCGCGTGGAGCGTGAGCGCGGTGAGCGCGCGCCACCACTGGCCGCGCAAGATGGCATCGCTCGACGCCGCGCCACGATCCACCCACCACGCCGGCAGAATTTCTTGGGCGAGGAAAAACATGCCCATCGACCAGCCAAACACGAACAGCGAAAGATTCGACGTTTTCCCGACGAAGCCCTCGGGTTCGGACGGTGGTTCGCGGGTCGCCCGCTCGGTCTCAAATTTCTCCGACTCGCGCACCGCGTTCTCCCGGTTTCGCTCCTCGACGCACAGCACGTTCCCTCCGTCCTTGCGGAAAATCCAATATTCTATCCCCATCGCGAGCAGCACCAGCCCGAGCTCCTCCACCTCCCGGCGTCGGCGGCAGCGCCTGATTTCCACGAGATTTTCCGGCTCGTCCTCGGTCATCGGTTTG
>JANXWU010000179.1 GCA_025350985.1 Spartobacteria bacterium
GGCACGCCGCGCGTACGAGGCGGATGAAGTGCCCGTCGGCTGTGTCATCGTGCATGAGGGAAAAATCATCGCCCGCGCTTTCAACCAAGTCGAGACGCTCAAGGACGCGACCGCGCACGCCGAGATGCTCGCCATCACGCAGGCCGAGAGCGTGCTCGACAATTGCCGGCTCAACGAGTGTCAGCTTTACGTGACGAAAGAGCCGTGTCCGATGTGCGCCGGGGCAATGGTCCACGTCCGGCTCCAGCGGGTCATCTTAGGCTGTCCCTCGGCCAAAGACGGCGCGGGTGGAAGCCTGCTTAATTTGCTCCAACATCCCCATCTCAACCATCGCTGTGAAGTGACTCACGGCGTGCGCGCCGATGAATGCCGGGGATTATTGCAGGCGTTTTTTGTGGAGAAAAGGAGCGCGTCCTCCGGGTAGCACAGACGGGCGCGTGTGCCGCCCGGCCCGCTGCGATTTTCCTCCGCGCCTCCGCGCCTCTGCGTTAAATAAACGGCCCGCATGTCCCCCGCCGTCATTTTCATCCCGCTCACCACCGCGCTGTTTTACGCCCTCGGCGCGCTGGCGGTGAAGCGTGCGCTCGACAGTGGCATCGGCCCGTGGCGCACCGCGTTCGTCTGCAATCTCGCCATGGCCCTCGTCCTGCAACCCTGCTGGCTGCTGGCTTCCCAGCCTTTTGCCTGGCCCCACGCCGCGCACGCCATGATTGCCGGCGCGATCTTTTTCGTCGGCCAAATTTTCACCTTCCTCGCCCTCAACCGCGGCGATGTGTCGGTCGCCACACCTGTCCTCGGAACGAAAGTCGTCTTCGTCGCCGGCCTCACCATGGTCTTGCTCGGCGACCGCGTCGCCGCCGTCTGGTGGGTCGCCGTTTTCCTCACGGTGATCGGCACGGCGCTCCTCAGTTACGATCCCAAAGCCCATCCGCGTCACCTCGCCTTGAGCCTCGGCTGCGGATTCGCGGCGGCGGCGTCCTACGCCTTCACCGACATCCTCGTGCAAAAATGGGCGCCGCTCTGGAGCTTTGGAAATTTCGCGCCGACGATGTTCGCGACCGTGGGCGTGCTGGCGCTGGCGTTCGTGCCGATGTTCTCGGGAAATATTTTTGCGCTCCCCGCGCGCACCTGGCGCTGGCTGGCTCCCGGCGCGCTGCTGCTCGCGTTGCAGGCGCTGGGAATGGCCTTCGTCATCGCCCAATACGGCCACGCGACAGTCGTAAACATCGCCTACAACTCGCGTGGCATGTGGACGATTGCGATCGTGTGGAGCGTCGGCCATCACTTCGGAAACACCGAGCGCGAGCAGGGTCATGGCGTGATGGCGCGGCGGCTCGGCGGGGCGGTGCTGCTGGTGGCCGCCATCGTCCTCGTCTCGATTTAGGAAAGCCGTTCATTTCCAAAAACGTGTCATTCTGAGCGCAGTGGAGTTCGCCAAAAGCGAACGGAACGCAGCCGAAGAATCTCATGCACTTCCCCGCGTGGCGGCGCGCCACAAAACGGTTCAAGAGATTCTTCGACTCCGCTGCGCTTCGCTCGGAATGACACGCGTTATCACGGAGCCACTACCGAAGTTGACTTCACCTTTGCAAAAACTAAACTCCAACCCAACGCAGGGGAGCCGGCACGGCTGAGATGGCGCGCGATGAACGCGCCGAACCCTTTGAACCTGATGCGGGTAATGCCGCCGCAGGGAGCAAAGCCGAGCCATGCCGCCTTTCCGCGCGCATGGCTTTTTTATTTTCCGGATTTTTTAGAAAATGTCATCCCGAGCGCAGCGAAAGAATTTCCGATGATCTTCTGATTTCTCCCACCGTCGCTCTCAACTCTCAACCGCCCACTCTCAAACTCCCCGCCATGATCGCCACGAACGAATCCATCGAACCGCAAAGCAGCGACGCGCTGCCGAACTCACGCAAAATCTTCGTCGAAGGCGAGCTGCCCGGAGTGCGTGTGCCCATGCGTGAAATCACACTTTCGCCGACGAAAAACTTCGATGGAAAAATCGAAGTCAACGAACCGGTGCGCGTCTATGATTGCAGCGGACCGTGGGGCGACGCGGCCTTTGACGGCGACGTAAAAAATGGGATTCCCGCCCTGCGCCACGAGTGGATTTTGAAACGGGGCGACGTCGCCGAATACGAAGGTCGCGCGATCAAACCCGAGGACAACGGCTACCTCACCCGCGGTCACGAAGAATTCGCGAGCCAAGCGGAGCGGCGCAACCGCCTCGAACATTTTGGAGACGGCGCGCCCTCGCGCCGCCCGCTCCGCGCCCACGCCAATCATCCCGTTACCCAACTCTGGTACGCGCGCCAAGGCATCATCACGCCGGAGATGGAGTTCATCGCCATCCGCGAGAACATGCGCCGCGCCGCAATTCAGAATTCAGAATTCAAAATTCAAAATTCGCTGAATCACCAACACCCCGGCCAATCCTTCGGCGCATCCATCCCGCGCGAAATCACCCCCGAATTCGTCCGCAGCGAAGTCGCCCGCGGCCGCGCCATCATCCCGGCCAACATCAATCACCCCGAGCTCGAGCCGATGATCATCGGCCGCAATTTCCTGGTCAAAATCAACGCCAACATCGGCAACAGCGCCGTCGCGTCGAGCATCGAGGAAGAAGTCGAAAAAATGCGCTGGGCCACCAAGTGGGGCGCGGACACCGTGATGGATCTCTCCACCGGCCGGAACATCCACGCCACCCGCGAGTGGATCCTGCGCAACTCGCCCGTGCCCA
>JANXWU010000182.1 GCA_025350985.1 Spartobacteria bacterium
CCATGACTGTTCCAATCCCTGCTTCTTTACGGCTTATTCTCACCGGCCTGTTCGGCATTAGTTTGGCGTCTAGTTTGTCCGCAGCCGAGCTGGAGCCGGCTGCGGCTGGAAAAAAAGTCAGCTATTACCGCGACGTCCGCCCCATTTTTCAGGCGAACTGCCAGGGCTGCCACCAACCCGCAAAGGCGAAAGGTGGCTATGTCATGAGCGATTTTGCCAAGCTGCTCGCGGGCGGTGAAAAGGAGGGCGCGGCGATTACACCCGGACATCCCGACAAGAGCGCGGTCGTGGAAATGATCACGCCGGAAAATGGCCAGGCCGAGATGCCGAAAGGCAAGACTCCGCTCGCCAGCCTCGAAGTGGACTTGATCAAAAAATGGATCGCCGAGGGCGCGCAGGACGACACGCCCGCGGACGCAAAAGTGGTTTACGACGCCGAGCATCCGCCGACGTACACGCGGCCGCCGGTCATCTCGTCGCTCGATTTTTCGCCTGATGGCAAACTCATCGCCGTCGCCGGTTTCCATGAAACGCTCCTTCACCACGCCGACGGTTCTGGCGTTGCGGCGCGGCTTGTAGGGTTGAGCGAGCGCGTCCAGTCGGTGCGGTTTTCGCCCGATGGAAAATGGCTCGCCGTCGGCGGCGGCAACCCTGCGCGCATGGGCGAAATCCAAGTCTGGGAGGTCGAGAAACGCAAGCTCGCGTCGTCCACGCCGATCACCTTCGACACCGTCTATGGCGTGAGTTGGTCGGCGGACAGCAAGCTCATCGCGTTCGGCTGCGCGGACAACACGGTGCGCGCCATCGAGGCAGCGACCGGCAAGCAGATTTTGCAAATGGGCTCGCACACCGACTGGGCGCTCTCCACGGCGTTTTCGGTCAAAGGCGACCACGTCATCAGCGGCGGACGCGACATGTCCGTGAAGCTCACCGAAATCGCCACGCAGCGCTTCGTGGACAACGTCACCTCCATCACGCCCGGCGCGCTCAAAGGCGGCATTCTCAGCGTCGCGGGTCATCCGAAAATTGAGCACATCGTCGCCGGCGGCTCGGATGGATTGCCGAAGGTTTATCGCAGCTTCCGCGAGTCGGCGCGGAAGATTGGCGACGACGCGGGGTTGATCGCGGAATTGTTTCCGATGACCGGTCGCGTCTTCAGCGTCCGCTTTTCCGCCGATGGAAAAAAGATCGCGTGCGGCAGCAGCTTCGACGGCGCGGGCGAGGTCGTGGTGACCAGCTACGACTACGACGACGACGTGCCGCCGAACATCCGCAAAATCGTGGGCGAGGTGCCCGGCTCGCGAAAGGCGGACGAGAAAAAAGCGCTCGAAGATTATCGCGCCAAAGGCATTCGTGAACTTGCGCGCGTGCCGGTGCCGTTCGCAGTTTACGCGGTCGCCTTCAGCCCCGATGGCGGCACCGTCGCCGCCGCCGGTTCGGATGGCAGCGTCCATTTGATCAACGCAGCGGACGGCAAAGTCGTGAAGGATTTCCCGGCGGTCGAAGTGAAGGAAGGCATCGCGCAAAGCAAGCCGGCGTGGGCGGTGGTCGCGTCGAAAATCATCGAGCAACTCGCGCCGGAAATGCTGCCCGACGGCGCGAAAGTAACCGCGCTGGAAGTCCAGCCATCGTCGCTGAAATTCACCAGCCGCAACGAATACGCGCAGCTCGTCGTGACCGCCAAACTCGACAACGGCGACACGGTCGATGCGACGCGGATGGTCCACTTTGCCGCACCGGCCAGCCTCGCGGAAATCTCGCCGCGCGGCATCATTCGTCCGCTGGCCAATGGCTCGGCGGCGCTGGCGATTTCCTTAAATGGACAGATGGCAAACATTCCCGTCGAAGTCAGCGGGCTGGCCGACCGTTATCGCGATGACTTTGTGCAGGACGTCGCGCCCGTGCTCGCGAAGCTCGGCTGCAACGCCGGCACCTGTCACGGCTCGAAGGAAGGCAAGAGCGGGTTCAAACTTTCGCTGCGCGGCTACGATCCCGAATACGACGTGCGCGCGCTCACCGACGACATGGCTTCGCGCCGCGTGAACGTCGCCTCGCCGGACTACAGCCTGATGCTGCTCAAGGCGGTCGCCGAAGTGCCGCACGAAGGCGGACGCCGCGCCACGGTCGATGAGAAATATTACCAAATCATCCGTCAGTGGATCGCCGACGGCGCGAAGCTGAAAATGGAATCGCCCCGCGTCGCGAAGATCGAGCTCTCGCCCGCCAACCCTGTGGTACAGCGGATCGGATCGAAACAGCAGATGCGCGTGCTCGCCACTTTCGCCGACGGCACGCAGCGCGACGTGACCAGCGAAGCGTTCGTGGACAGCGGCAACATGGATGTCGTCTCCTCCGACCCGACCGGCTTGGTCACGACCCTGCGGCGCGGCGAAGCGCCGGTGCTCGCGCGCTACGAAGGCAACTACGCCGCGACAACCGTGACCGTGATGGGCGACCGCACCGGCTTCGCGTGGCAGGAGCCGGAAAAGTGGGGGCGCATCGACGAACTCGTCGCCGCGAAATGGCAGCGGATGAAAATCGCGCCGTCGGGAGTTTGCAGCGACGTGGATTTTCTCCGCCGCGTTTACCTTGACCTCACCGGACTGCCGCCGGGCGCGGACGACGTGCGCGCCTTCTCCGCCGACGCGCGCGACTTGCGCACGAAGCGCGACGAGCTGATCGACAAGCTCATCGGCTCGCCTGATTTCGTCGAGCAATGGACGAACAAATGGGCCGATCTTTTGCAGTGCAACGGCAAATTTCTCGGACGCGAGGGTGCCGAACTTTTCCGCAAATGGATTCACGACGAGGTCGAAAAAAACACGCCCTACGATCAGTTCGTGACGAAGATCATCACGGCGCAGGGATCGAACCGCGAGAACCCGGCGGCGAGTTATTGGAAGGTGCTGCGGACGCCGGCGGAGGCGATGGAAAACACGACGCACCTTTTCCTGGCGACGCGCTTCAACTGCAACAAGTGCCATGACCATCCGTTCGAGCGCTGGACGCAGGATCAGTACTATCACACCGCGCAGTATTTTGCGCAGATTGCGTTCAGTGAAGACCCGGCGAGCGGCGGGAAAAAAATCGGCGGCTCGGCGGTCGAGGGCGCGAAGCCGCTCTTCGAGTTTGTGAAGGACATCGACACCGGCGACGTAAAGCACGAACGCACCGGGAAAGTCGTGGCGGCGCAGTTTCCGTATCCGGCGAAAACGGCGGCGCAGATTTCCTCAGAACCCAAAATCGCGGCATCGGGCACGGCGCAGAACCTGGCCGTTCCCGCACCTCCGGCGAAAGACACAGAGGCGACGCGGCGAGCGCAACTGGCCGCGTGGATCACCAGCGCGGACAACCGCTTTTTCGCCACGAGCTATGCCAATCGGATGTGGGGCTATCTCACCGGCGTCGGCATCATCGAACCGCTCGACGACACGCGCGCGGGCAATCCGCCGACCAATCCCGAACTGCTCGATTATTTGGCGCAGGAATTCATCCGCAGCCACTTCGACGCGCGCCACTTGATGCGGCTCATCTGCAAATCGCGCACCTACCAACTCGAACTGCGCACGAACAAATGGAACGAGGACGACAAGACAAATTACTCGCACGCCATCGCGCGCCGGCTGCCTGCGGAGACGCTCTTCGACGCCGTCTTCAAAGCCGTCGGCTCCGCGCCGAACTTCCCCGGCGCGAAACCGGGAATGCGCGCGGCGCAACTGGACGCCGCGCAGGACACGGCCACTGGCTTGCTCGCAAACCTCGGACGCCCCGCGCGCGAGAGCGCCTGTGAGTGCGAGCGCAGCAACGACATCCGCCTCGGCGCGGTCATGGCTTTGTTAAGTGGCCCGACAATTTCCTCCGCCATCGACGATCCGAAAAATGCGCTGGCGCAACTTGTCGCTTCCGAAAAAGACGACCGCAAAGTGGTCAACGAAGTTTTTCTACGAATCCTCAACCGCCCGGCGACCGAGGAGGAAATCACCCAGACGCTGGCCGCTTCCAATCAAATCGAAAAAGACGACTCGAAGCTGGCCGACGATCGCAACGTCCTCGAAAAACAATTCGCGCCGGTGATCGCCGAACAGGAAAAACAGCGTCTCGCCGTGATCGACACGGCGGCTAGTAATCTCAAAAGCTACGATCAGGCGACGAAGTTTTTGCGGGGAGAAGTCGAAAAACTCCGGCAGGAAAAAATCGTCGCGCTGCAAAACACGCTCGCCGATTATCAGAAAATCCTGCCGCTGCGGCTGGCGGAATGGGAGATGCGCACGAACCCGGCGACCATCGAGACACGTTGGATGCCGCTGGAGGCGAAGGAGGCGAAGGCTTCCAACGGCGCGACCTTGGAGAAACAAAAAGACGGCTCCATCCTCGCCGTCGGCCCGGCCGTTTCGCAGACCGAATACACCGTCATCGCCGAGACGGACCTCAAGAATATCACCGGCGTAATGCTCGAGGTGCTCGCCGATGAGCACCTGCCGAAGTTCGGGCCCGGCCGCGCCAACGACGGGAACTTCGTGCTCACGGAGTTTGAGTTGAAACGTTCGTCGAAGGAGGGGGCGAAAGACAGCCGGGTGGAAAAAATCAGCGAAGCGAAGGCTGACTTTTCGCAGAAAGACTTCGAGATCAAACAAACCATCGACGGTAAGCCGGATGGCAAAGGCTGGGGCATCTCCCCGCAGTCGGGTCAGCCCCACAGCGCGTTGTTCAAATTGGAGAAGCCCATCGCCGACGGCAAGCCAAGCGAGTTGACGTTTAAGTTAGTCCAGCGTTATCGCGAGACTTATAACATCGGACGCTTCCGCCTGTGGGTGACCAGTGCCAAAGACCCACTGG
>JANXWU010000204.1 GCA_025350985.1 Spartobacteria bacterium
TGAACGCGTTCAACCGTCACCTTTCTGTCACATTCATCTTGCCCGCGGCGTGAAGGTGCATTACAGAAGCGCCGGTTGAGTCGGGCCTGACGGGCAGCGCCGTTCGTGTTCCACTTCAATCGGTCCCGGTGCATGGAGCGTCGATGCTTGATCCACGGCCTCATCGGAGACCTGCTCGCAAGCGCGCAGTCGGGGTTGCCCTCAAACCGGACGGCGCGGCGGAAGCGACGGCGAATTGCTGCCCGAATTGACAGGCCACGCCTCTCCCTTCGAAGCATGAATCGGACAATGACCGGCATCGCAGTTCGGCTCCGCGCCCCACTCGGGACGGACAGCCGACGACGGAAGCCGTCCGCCCTTTACCCAGGCAAACCGGCACTCGCGTCCCTCGACGCCAGCGGTCATTCGATGACACGACACGCTTCGCTGAAAACCAGCAGCAACACCAGGATCCAAACAATGAGACCTCAAAATGGACAAGGTTCGCGCCGTCCCCGGCGCGGCCCGCGGCCCGAGCGCCGTGGCGGAGAATTCGCCTCCGAAAGAACCGTCAGAGCACCGCAAAAGAAAACCCTGTGGCAGAAAATCGCCGGCTTTTTCACCGGCGCAAAAGCCACGCCCGAACGCAAGCCGTATCCCACCTACGTCCCGCGCGACCAGAGCGGCGGCGAGGCGCAGCCCCAGCGCGAATCGCGCGAATCCCGCCCGCCGCGCGAGCGGCGAGACGGTCCCCCGCGCGAGATGCGCGAATCGCGAAAGCCGGAGATGATCGAAGTCACCTCGCCTAAACTCTACGTCGGCAACCTGTCGTTTGACGCGGTGGAAAACGACCTGATGGAGTTATTCCGCGGCTTCGGAGAAGTCCGCGCCGCCGAGGTCGTCGCCAACCGCCACACGCATAAGTCGAAAGGCTTTGCGTTCGTGACGATGCAGACTGTCGAGGACGCGAAACGCGCCGTGGAGGAGTTGCACGACAAGGACTTCATGGGCCGCAAGCTCGTCGTCAGCGGCGCCAAAACCAGCGACATGCAGTCGTCGTCGGACGAAGCCGGGGCTTAGTTCAACCGCCCGAAAATGCAACGGGAGACTCGCGCGCGGGTCTCCCGTTTTTTCTTTTTAGAATGTTCTTCATCGTTGGTCAGACCGGGGTGGGAAAGAGTGAAATCGCGGCGGAAGTCGCGTGCCGATGCCAGGGGGAAATCATCGGCGCGGATGCGTTTCAGATTTATCGCGGGCTGGATTTGCTGACGGCGAAACCGCAGGCGGAACTGCGTGCGAAAGTGCCGCATCATCTCATCGGCTGCGTGCCGCTGGAGGAGAGCTTCGACGCCGCGCGCTTTGCCGACGCGGCGCGGCGCGTGGCCTCGGAAATAGAAGCGCGCGGAAAGCTGGCGCTGGTGGCGGGCGGGACTGGGCTGTACGTGCGCGCGCTCACGCATGAACTGGCGGAAATGCCGCGCGCCGACGCTGCGCTGCGGGCAGAGTTGGAGACAGCCGGCATCGAGGAACTGCACGCCCGGCTTGCGCGACTTGATCCGCTCGCTGCCGCAAAGATCGACGCGAAAAACAAGCGGCGGCTGATCCGCGCGGTCGAAGTTTGCGTGCTTTCCGGGAAACCGTTTTCCAGCTTTCGCGAGGACTGGAACGGCGCGCGCACGGACGATTCTCCGAAGCCGATTCGCGGAGTTTTTTTGCTACGCGACCGCGACGAACTGAACGCGCGCATTGACCGGCGGGTGGTCGAAATGTTTCGCGACGGCGTGATCGACGAGGTGCGCGCCATCGGGCCGATCAGCGCGACCGCGGGACAGGTGATCGGTCTAAAAGAAATCCTCGCGCTGCTCGCGGGCGAACTGAGCGAGCCTGCGTGCGTCGCACAAATCCAGCGCGCCACGCGCCGATACGCCAAGCGCCAATTGACCTGGTTCCGGCGCGAACCTATATTCGCGCCCATCAACTTGAGCGCACTCGATTTTGAAACGGCTGTCCGGCAGATTGTGGAAAAAATCACGCTCCTCCAGCGCGCCGCGGAATGATCGAACTCCTGCCGTATCAACAGGAACGCGCGTTGCTCATCGGCCTGGAGCACAAGGGCGTGAGCAAATGGGATTTGGAGGATTCGCTCGATGAACTGGCGGAGCTGGCGGAGTCCGCGGGCGCAATCGTGGTGGGGACGATGAAGCAGTGTCTCGACCGGCCCACAGCGCCGTTTTATATCGGTAAAGGCAAGGTAGAGGAGCTGGCGAAACGGTGCGCGGAAGAAAATATCGGCACGATCATTTTCGACGACGAACTGACGCCGGCGCAGAGTCGCAACTTGGAAAAAGTGACGACGCGCAAGGTGATCGACCGGACGCAGTTGATCCTGGATATTTTCGCGCAGCGCGCGCGCAGCCGCGAGGGCAAGCTGCAAATCGAGCTGGCGCAGTTGCAATATCAACTGCCGCGCCTCACGGGAATGTGGGAACATTTGGGCCGGCAGAGCGGCGGGATCGGCATTCGCGGCGACGGCGAATCGCAGCTCGAAGTGGATCGCCGCCGGATTCAGGAACGTATCTCACGCCTGCACCGCGACCTCGGCGAAGTGCGCCAGCATCGCTCGACGCAGCGCGACGGACGGCAGCGGCATCACTGGCCGCTGGCGTCGCTCGTTGGCTACACAAACGCGGGAAAATCCACGCTGTTGAACCGGCTCACCGGCGCGCATGTGTCGGCGGCGGACAAGCTGTTCGAGACGCTCGACCCGACGACGCGGCAGCTCGTTTTGCCAAACAAACAACGGGTGCTGCTGACGGACACGGTCGGGTTCATCAAAAAACTTCCGCACACGCTGATCGAGTCGTTCAAGGCGACGCTCGAAGAAGTTCACGAAGCCGACCTGTTGATTCACGTCGTCGATTTGAGTCATCCGCTTTTCCGCGAACAAATGAAGGCCGTCGATGCGGTGGTGCAGGAACTGGACGCGCACGGCAAGCAAACGCTGGTGGTGTTCAATAAGATTGATCGCGTGACGGATCGGGATTTGGTGGCGGCGCAGTTGCGGGAAACACCCGGCAGCGTGGCGATCTCCGCGCGCGATGGCGAAGGCATGGACTCGCTCGTTGAGGAACTCGAAACGCAACTCGCGAAATGGCGCAAGCGAGTCGAGTATCGCATCCCTGCGGCGGAAGCGGCGCTGCTGGCGGAAATTCATCGCACCGGGCATGTGCTGGAGTTGCATTACGAGGAGGACGTGGCGTGCCTCGTCGCCCATGTGCCGCCGGAGTTGCACGGGAAGCTGCTGCGTTTTGCCACGCTGGAAAAAGTCACCTAAGTCTTGCGCAGGCGGGGTTCGCAAATTACCTTCCGTGCAGGTTCGACCGCGAACTTCCCGCACCCCCAGCCATGAAAAAATCCGCCTTCACGCTCATTGAATTACTCGTCGTCATCGCGATCATCGCCATCCTCGCGTCCCTCGCGCTGCCCGCCTACACCAGTGTGATGGATCGCGCGCACGCGACCCAATGCGCGAGCAACATGCGGCAGCTAGGCTTGGGCATTCAGCAATATCTGGGGGACCACGATGACCTGTTTTTCAACAGCACTCCCCCCGCCGGCGGCGCTGCGGCGGCGACGGAAATCCGCTGGCCGCTGCTGCTCAATCCCCCCGCCTCCGCCGGCGGCACCCGCTACGTCGCGACGTGGAAGGTGTTTCGCTCGCCTTTCGACAAACGCGGCGACACGGAGGACTCGACCAAAGCCCCGGTCAGCTACGGCATCAATAATAACGTCCTCAAGGGCCGAGTGGGCGGCTCCAAAAATGGAGCGGCCTATGCCTCCACGGACTTGGCCTATCCCTCTCAACTCATCCTGCTGGCTCCGGCCTTGCAGCAGGGAGCGATCGTGACTTTCACCGGCCTGCCGACGGACACTGGCGGCACGCCGCTCCCTCTGCCCAAACCCAGTTTGAAACAAGGCACTTGGGCCAGTCGAAAAAAAATCGGCGTGCTCTATGCTGACTTCCACGTCGATCAAGGCCTGCTGTGGAGCGACCCGAAAACGCCGTCGGCCACCGGTCCGTTTTTCGTGGACTCCACCTCTACTTCGACCGCTGGCGGCGGTGAACGCCGGTGGGTTCCGATTCCGGTTGGGAATTGAGACGGATGGAGGAAACGGTCTCGGCGGTGGACGTGCGACTGGGCGCTCGTTCCTACCGCGTCAGCATCGGAAGCGGGTTGCTGGCGTCACTGGGAGATTTTTTAAAGGACACCGGCCTGCGCGGGAAATGCGCGGTCATCACCGACTCCACCGTAGGGCCGATTTACGGGACGGTCGTTTGCGAAAGTCTCGTGCGAGCCGGCTTCCTGCCGGTGTCTCTCCAAGTGCCCGCCGGAGAGCAATCCAAGTCGCTTTCGAGTGCCGGTGAACTGTGCGAGCGCATGATTGCCGCTGGCTTGGACCGTCACGCGTTCGTGGTCGCGCTCGGCGGTGGCGTGGTCGGTGACCTTGCCGGATTCGTGGCAGCGATTTACCAGCGCGGCGTGCCATACGTGCAGGTGCCGACGACCATCGTCGCGCAAGTGGACAGCGCGGTGGGCGGCAAAACGGGCGTCAACGCTGCTCACGGAAAAAATCTCATCGGCGCGTTTCATCAACCGCGGCTCGTGCTCGCCGACGTCGAAACGCTGCGCACGCTGCCCGCGCGCGAGTTCAACGAAGGCTGCGCCGAGATCGTCAAGCACGCGATCATCCGCGACCGGGCGCTTTTTGATTCGCTGGCAAAATTCGACCGCTTGGACAGCCGCGCGCTCGCCGGCTTGATCGAGCGCAATGTCGCCATCAAAGCCGCCATCGTATCCGCCGATGAACATGAAACCACCGGCGAGCGGGCGCTGCTCAACTTCGGGCACACGGTGGGGCACGGCATCGAAGCCGCCGCGGGATACGGGCGGTTTTTGCACGGAGAAGCCGTGAGCCTCGGCATCGTCGCCGCTTCCCTTCTCTCGATGAAAAAAGCCGGTCTTTCGCAGACCGAACACGAAGCCATTCTCGCGCGTTTGCGTCAATTCGAGCTGCCCACCCGCCTCGCGTCCGACGTCTCCACCGAGACGATTTTAACCGCGTTGCGCGCCGACAAAAAATTCGACGCGGGGCAGGTGCGCTTCATCCTGACTCCGCGCATCGGCGAGGCATTCGTGGCGAAGGACGTGACCCTCGCGGAGATTCGGGAGACGGTGGAGGCA
>JANXWU010000219.1 GCA_025350985.1 Spartobacteria bacterium
CCATCGCCATTGCCTTGGCCGAAGACCTCGGCGCGGGCGACGTGACCTGCGCGTTTTTCGTGCCGGAAAATCAGACTGGCCGCGCGCGCATCGTCGCCAGGGAAAACGCCGTGGTCGCTGGCGCGGACATCGCGGCGAAAACCTTCGCGCGCGTGGATGACACTCTGGAAATTTCCGTCCTCCGCGACAACGGCTGCACGGTCGAGCCGGGCGGCATCGTCTTGGAAATCGGCGGACGCGTGCGCTCGATTCTGACGGCGGAACGGGTCGCGCTGAACTTTCTGCAACGACTCTCCGGCGTCGCCACGTTCACGCGGCAGTTCGTCGAAGCCGTGCGCGGGACGGACGCGAAAATCCTCGACACGCGCAAGACCACGCCAGGATTACGCGCGCTGGAAAAAGCGGCGGTGCAGGCAGGCGGCGGCGTCAACCACCGGTTCGGACTTTTCGACATGGTGCTGGTGAAGGACAACCATTTGGCCGTGCGCAGAGACGCAGCTTTTTTTCGCGACGCGATCACGCGAGTGCGCGCAGAGAGGCCCGGGATGAAGATCGAGATGGAGGCCGACACACTTGATCAAGTCCGCCTGTTTTTGGAAGTCGGCGGCGTCGATCGCATCCTGCTCGACAACATGACGCTGGACGAAATGCGCGACGCCGTGCGGCTCAACGCGGGTCGCGCGGAGTTGGAGGCGAGCGGCGGCGTGAATCTGGAAACGGTCGCGGCCATCGCTGCCACGGGCGTGGATTTTATTTCGATCGGCGCACTCACGCACTCCGCGCGCGCGATCGATTTTTCGCTGGAGCTTTTGTCGTGAGGCCGCTTGATGCGGCGCGGCTCCGTGCCGAGTTGCACGGCTGCCGTTTCGCGCGGGAAATCGTGGTGCTCGAAACCGCGAACTCCACCAGCGATGTCGTGGCCGCCGCCGCCCGGGAAGGCGCGGCGGAAGGCCTGGCCGTGTTTGCCGAAACGCAGAGCGCGGCGCGCGGCCGGCTCGGGCGGAATTGGGAGTCGGCGGCGGGAAAAGGGCTCTGGTTTTCGATGCTGCTGCGGCCCGCATTTCCGCGCGCGCTCTGGACGCGGCTGGCGACATGGACGGCCGTCGCCACCGCCGAAGCGATCGAGGAATTCGTGCCGTGCCCCGTGGCCATCAAGTGGCCGAACGATTTGCAAATCGCCGGAAAAAAAATCGCGGGCATGCTCATCGAAACCGGCGCGGATGCGGCGCGGACGGATTTCGCCGTCGTCGGAATCGGCGTGAACGTGCATCACGAGACGGCTGATTTTTCACCGGAAATTCGCGAAACAGCAGGCTCGCTGCGACTCGCGGCGGGCGGCGAAATCGACCGCACGGCGCTCGCGGTGGCGATGCTGCGCCGACTCGACGCTTCGTTCGAGAAAGTCAGCGAAAGGTTTGCGGAGTTGATTGCGGCGGCAGAGGCGCGGAGTTCGTTGATCGGCAACAAAGTGCGGCTGCATGAAGGAGAAAAGTGGATTGCCGGAACGGCGGAACGGCTGGATGAAAACGGGGCGCTGGTCCTGCGGCTCGGCGACGGCTCGGCGTTCACGGCCAACGCGGGCGAAATGACCTTGCACCCGAAAAGCCGCGGCTGAAGTCGCGTCGCGTCTCGTTTCCCCACGCGCGTCATTCTGAGCGAAGGCCTGGCGGAGTCGAAGAATCTCTTGAACCATTTTAGGCGTGCCGCTTCCTGGGAATGTGCATGAGATTCTTCGGCTGCGTTGCGTTCGCTTGGGCGAACTTCACTGCGCTCAGAATGACAGGCGCTTTTCAAACTGAGCCATTGCACTCCGCCCCGCGTTGACAGCGGCGCGCGCGGGTTCGATCATCGGCGCCGATGCCGACTGCCGCCGCGCCTTTTTACGCCGAACTCGCGCCGCTGCTCGCCTCGGTTTCGCGCTCGTTTTTTCTCTCGATTAAATTTCTGCCGGGCGGTTTGCGTGGGCCCATCGCGCTTGCCTACCTGCTCGCGCGCACCAGCGACACCATCGCCGACTCCGCTGACGCTCCGCCGCCGCTGCGGCTGAAATGTCTCGCGGCTTTTCGCGAAATGATCGCCGGACGCCAGACGCCGGGCGGCGTGGCATTTTTGCAAAGCTCGATCGTCCCGACCGACGCGGGCGAGCGGGAGCTGATGGAGAAAACGGAGCGCTGCCTGCAATGGCTGGCCGCGTTGGACGACTGCGACCGCGGCGACGTGGTCGAAGTCTTGGGCGAGATCATTCGCGGGCAGGAACTCGACGTGGAGCGTTTCGCCAGCGGTGGCGAAATCACCGCCCTCCAGACCGCCGCCGAACTCGATGAATACACCTGGCTCGTCGCGGGCTGTGTGGGGGATTTCTGGACGCGGCTTTGCTTTCGCCACCTCAAACTCTTCGCGCGGCTCGACGAAACGCGGATGCGCGCGCTCGGCGCAAATTTTGGCAAGGGCTTGCAACTGGTGAACATCCTGCGCGACCTCCCGGCGGACTTGAAGGCGGGCCGCTGTTATCTGCCCGCCGACGAGCTGGCACGCGCCGGCCTCACGCCTTCGCAACTGGCGGCCAAGCCGGAGCGGGCGCGCCCGGTCTTCGAACGCTGGCATCAGCAGGCGCTCGCGCATCTCGACGACGCGTTCCGCTACATCCAAGCGGCGCGAAATCGACGGATGCGTTTTGCGTGCATCCTGCCGTGGCAACTTGGGCTGCGGACGCTGGCCTTGCTTAAAAAAACGCCGTCCCTCGAAACGGCCACGCGGGTAAAAGTCACGCGCCGGGAAGTGCGCGCGATCCTGCTGCTGGCACCGCTCGCGGCCTGCTCGGATTATTTCCTGACCCAGACGCGGCGGCGGCTTGGCCTCAGTTAGGGGGCGTCTAAAAAGTCGGCGCGCGTGTTGAAAGCGCTGCGGGGACGCAGCGCACTCCAAAGCGCTTGGCGCCGAAAGAGGTGCGGCAGCTTTGTTTGCAGCGCAGCCGCTTTGAGTGCGGCGCGTCCTCGCGCCGCTTTCCACACGCATCAAGACTTTTTAGACGCCCTATGGAAACGCGCAGGAGAATCGTTCGAGGAAGGCCGGGATTTGTCCGGCCCTGGCAGCTCACTCGGACGACTTCAATTTCGCTGCCTCTGCCTGGTCCACCCGCTCTTTGATCGCGCCGTCCAGTTCCCGCATTTTTTTGAACAACGCCTTCTGATATTCCCGCATCGCCTTTTGCTGGTCTTCGTCCGTCTTCGCGTCGTGCGCTTTTTTCTTCCACTCGCGCACGCTGCGGTCCTCCAAAGCCTTCGTCTCCGCCTGCCGGTAGCGCGTTTCCTTTTGCGCGTCGGTCAGCGGCAGGGGCGTGGACGCAGGTTTGGAAACCTCCGGGGAAGGCTTCGGCGTCGGCTCCGGCGTGGCTTTAAGCAGCGGCTTTGGAGTGGCGACAGGTTTGGGTGTCGGCTCGGGAGTCGGCTTGGTTGCGGGCTTTGGCGTCGGCTGAGGTGTGGGAGTTGACGCCGGCGTGGATTGGACGGCGGGTTTGCGCTTCGGCTCTGGCTTGGACTTCGCGCGCGGCGGCGCATCATGATTTCCCGATCCACCGGCGGACTTCACTTCCCTGCCTTGGTGGAGAAACTTGTGCCTCAGCCAGTCGTAAACCGTCGCCTCCTCCCCGCTTTCTTCCGTCATCACGCCCGGTTCGGCTCCCGCGGGTTTTGGTCCCGGCTTGGAGGGAACCGGAGTGATCTTCCCTCCTGCGCCGAGTGGATAACCGGACACCGTGAAGCGCCGGCCTTTCGCCGCTTCGTTCCAATTCTTTTCGTAAACCAGCACCCGCTTGACCCGGCTCCCGCCGTTCTGGTCCGGGATGCGCAAATCGACCCAATACACCGGGTCCACGCTGAAATGTCCTTCGCCTTTGTTCCGGCCCTTGGCCACCACCACGCCCTCCTTCACGCTGGTGCAGGACACGGTGAAAAAAATCAACCCGAGGACGGCGGTGGAACGCATCAGTTTCATGGACCGGATGATTGTTCTTGATGCGTAATGCTGTCAACCACCGGCGCAGAGGGCCGATCAAGTTCGAGTCCTTGCGCTTCGCACTTTCCTGAGCGGCGCTCTTGAATTAAGAGGCGGCTGGCTGAAAGATGTGGGACGTTTTCCTGCTCATCCGCTTTATGAAACATCTGCCAGTTCTTTTGCTCCTCACGTTCTCGATCCTCAAGGTTACTGCCGCTCTTCCAACCAAGCCCGGCATCGAAGGCGATGGCGACTTTACCATCGGGCCTGACTACACCAATGCGCCGGAACTAACCGTCAAGGACAGCGTTCAGAAAGGAACCGTCCATGAGTTCACGATGAACTCCGCGGACAGCAAGACTTATCCCGGCA
>JANXWU010000269.1 GCA_025350985.1 Spartobacteria bacterium
GCGAGTGGTTGGGGCACCGGCGTCCGTGTGACTGGCGAGGTTGCCGCCGATGTTTGATCCTTTCGCTCGAAGGAAACGAATGTGACAGTTGTGTGAATTTTGCGGCGCAGGGTGCGGGACTTTTTGACAACCGAGCCGCAGCCTTGCAAAGACTGACCCATCGCCATTCTCAACCGCTACCGCACGGCGTGGATTTCAGATTTGCACCTTGGCACCAAGGGCTGCAATTCCGAAGCCGTGCTGCGTTTTCTCCGCTCCTGCGAAATGGAGACGTTGTATGTCGTAGGTGACTTGATCGACATCTGGCGGCTGCGGCGCGGCATTTACTGGCCGCAAGCGCATAACGACGTTTTGCAAAAGCTGCTGCGCAAGAGCCGCAAGGGGACGCGAGTCATTTACATACCGGGCAATCACGACGAGTTCGTCCACGATTTCATCGGCAGCTACGGCGGCATCACCGTGCAGGATCACGCCATCCACGAAACGGCGGACGGGCGCCGGCTTCTCGTCATTCACGGACACGAACTCGACACCGTCGTGCAAAACATCAAGTGGCTCGCCTACGTCGGTGACGTCGGCTACGAGTTTTTACTCAAACTAAACCGCCCGCTCAATTTGTTCCGGCGCATCTTCGGGCTTGGGTATTGGTCTCTGAGTGCTTACGTAAAAAAGAGCGTCAAGAACGCGGTGTCGTTCATCGGAAAGTTCGAGGAGTCGATTGCACGCTATGCCCGTGACTACCAAGTCAGCGGCGTCGTGTGCGGGCACATTCACTCTCCGGCGATTCGTAAAATCCAGGACTTCGACTACTACAATTGCGGCGACTGGGTGGAGAGTTGCTCGGTGCTGGTCGAGGACTTCCAAGGGCACATTGAGTTACTCACCAACCTCCACAACCATCCGATGGAGTTCGATGAACTCGACGATTTGGCGGTGGCCGAGCAGGCGCTGAACTCGGGCAAGGGCCTCGCGAAAAATCCGGAATCCGCTCCGATGCCCTGAGACTGGGGTTGTGTTTTTTATGCAATGGCTGAGGATCAGCCTGTGGTGCAAGTCGAACGCAAGTATCCTGGAAAACTCGTCGCGGTCGAAGGCCTCGACGGTTCGGGAAAATCGACGCAAATCTACCTCGTCAAACGCTGGCTCGAACTCCAGGGCGCGCTGGTTTATTTCACCGAATGGAACTCGTCGGTCTTGGTGAAAAAGGCGACGTCCAAAGGCAAAAAGCGCCAGCTTCTCACGCCGACGACCTTTAGCCTAATCCACGCGACGGATTTTGCCGACCGTTATGAAAGGCAGATTCTGCCACTGCTGCGAGCCGGTTACATCGTGCTCGCCGACCGCTATCTTTACACGGCGCTGGCGCGGGACTCGGTGCGCGGCGTCGATCGCAAATGGGTCGAGCAGCTTTACAGTTTCGCGACGCCGCCGGACATCACGTTTTACTTTGAAGTGCCGCTGGAAGTTTCGCTCAAGCGCATCCTAGATGGACGGCCAGCTTTGAAATATCATGAGGCCGGGCTCGACATGGGCTGGACGACCGACCCGTACGAGAGCTTCCGCATTTTTCAGGGCCGGATTCTAAAAGAGTACGAAGGCATGAAGGAGCATTTCACGGTCATTGATGCGACGACGGCGATTCCCGTGCAGCAAACGGAAGTGCGGCGCTTGATCGAGGCGAAGATCGACCTCGCGGATTTCCGACGGAGGAAGCGTCCATGAAGGAAAAACGGTTTTTCGGACAGCGTCCGCCGGAGATCAAGGAAGCGAACTTTCCGGGAAAACTCTTTGTGATCGAGGGCGCGGATGGCTCGGGCCGATCTTCGCAAATCGCGCTGATCACGCGTTGGCTGGAGGCGAACGGACACGCCGTGCGCCACGTCGGCCTGCGCCGCTCGAACCTGGTGAGCGAGGAACTCGAGGACGCCAAACACGGCAACGTCCTGACCCGCACCACGCTCAGCCTTTTTTACGCGACGGACTTCTTCGACCAGTTGATCAACAACATCGTCCCCGCCTTGCGCGCGGGTTTCATCGTCATCGCCGACCGCTACGTTTACACCTTGATGGCGCGCGATTTGGTGCGCGGCGCGGATCGCGACTGGGTGCGTAATTTATACAGCCCGGCGCTTGTGCCGGACGCGATTTTTTACCTGCGCGTCAGTTCGCAGCGGCTGGTCGAGCGGAATTTGGAGAAAAACTCGACGCTGGATTACTGGGAGTCGGGGATGGACATGGGGCTGTCGCGCGAGTTGTTTGACAGCTTTTTCAAATACCAAAAACTGCTCCAGCGCGAATTCCAGCAGATGCAGAAGGAGTATAAATTCGAAATGATCAACGCGAACCGGCGCATTGAAAAAGTGCAGCCGGATTTGCGGCGCGCGCTCGCCCGGCAGCTCTCGCTGCGCCCGGAGGAGCCCGAAGTTTCCGAACCCAAACACCCCTTGATTCCATGACTGTCCCCGCCCGCATTTCACTCGATGCCTTGGAGCACAAGGAGGTGGAGAACGGCGACGACTACCGCGAAAAACTGCGCGCGATGCAGTTGCAACTGCTCGGGATTCAACTCGCGCTCGTCGAAAGCAAACGCTCGGTCGTGCTCGTGATCGAAGGTCCCGATGCGGCGGGAAAAGGCGGCGTAATCAAGCGCATTGTGGAGAAGCTCGACCCGCGATTTCTCAACGTCCACGCCATCGCGAAGCCGACGGCGGAGGAGGCGGCGCACCATTATTTCTGGCGCTTCTGGACCCGCCTGCCGGCGGCGGGGCGGCTCGCGATTTTCGACCGGTCGTGGTATGGCCGCGTGCTGGTGGAACGCGTCGAGGGTTTTGCCACCAAGGCCGAGTGGAAGCGCGCGTACGAGGAGATCAACGACTTCGAGCAACTGCTCACCGACGACGGTTGCCTGATTGTGAAGCTGTATCTCCACATCACCAAGGACGAGCAGCTCGTGCGGTTCAAAAAGCGCGAGGGCGATCCGCACAAGCGGTGGAAAATGAACGAGGAGGACTGGCGCAATCGCGGCAAGTGGGGCCAATACATCGAGGCGGCGGAAGACATGTTTGCGCTCACTTCCCCGCGCTACGCGCCGTGGCATGTCATCGCCGCAAACTACAAATGGACTGCGCGGCTGCGGATGCTGAAGACGGTTTTGCGGAGCTTGGAAAAATTGGATTTGAAGTGACGCCCGCGAGCCGTTAGCCACACTTTCCCTTCCATGAATGTGCTCGTCATCGACATCGGCGGAACCCACGTCAAGCTGTGCGTCCCCGGAAAAACCAAACCGCTCAAGTTCGACTCGGGCCCGGAAATGAAGCCCGCGCACATGGTTTCGCAGGTGCTCGAAGTAACAGCAGGATGGCCTTACAACGCTGTATCCATCGGCTTTCCATCGGCGGTCGTCGCGGGACGGATCAAGCAGGAGCCAAAGAATCTCCAACCCGGCTGGGTCGAGTTTGATTTCGCGCGCGCCTTTAAAAAACCGGTTCGCGTCGTCAACGACGCCGCGATGCAAGCCCTCGGCAGCTACCGGGACGGACGGATGCTTTTCCTCGGACTGGGCACCGGACTCGGCTCGGCTTTGATCTCCGACAAAGTGCTGGTGCCGGTTGAGCTTTCCGATTTGCGTTTCACCAAACATCACTCCCTCGAGGACGCGCTCGGCAAGCGCGGCTTGAAGCGGCTTGGCCTTGAGAAATGGCAGCAGGCGCTCCGCGATGCCGTACTCTTTTTGCGCGCGGCCTTCGTCACCGACTACATCGTCATCGGCGGAGGCAATGTGAAAAAACTCAAGCGCATGCCGCCGGGCACGGTGCGCGGGCAAAACAACCACGCCTTCCTTGGCGGCCAGCGCCTGTGGGAAATTCCCAAACCAGCCGGACGCAGCCCGTGGCGAATTGTTTGACGTGAAAACGCAACTGCTCCTCGCCTTGCTTCTCGGCTCTGCTGCGCTGGTTCGGGCACAGGAAAAAAATCCCATCGTCACCTTCGCCGGCACGGGAAAAAAGGGAGACAGCGGCGACGGCGGGGCGGCGACAGCGGCGCAACTGAACAACGTCTTCGGACTCACGCGCGGGCCGGACGGCGCCATTTACATTTGCGATTGCGACAACCACGCGATTCGCCGCGTCGCTCCCGATGGGAAAATCTCGACCGTGGCCGGCAGCGGAAAACGTGGTTACTCCGGCGACGGCGGCGCGGCGACAAAGGCGGAACTCAACGAGCCCTATGAAGTGCGCTTCGACAAAACGGGCAATCTGTTTTTCGTCGAACGGCTGAACCACCTCGTCCGCCGCGTCGATGCCAAAACCGGTGTGATTTCAACCATCGCCGGAACCGGCAAAGCTGGATTCAGCGGCGACGGCGGACCGGCGGTGAAGGCAGAGTTCAATCAACCGCACAGCATCCAGTTCGATGCACGCGGCGATCTTTTTGTCTGCGATATTTTGAACCATCGTCTTCGTCGGATCGATCACGCGACGGGTGTCATCACGACCTTCGCCGGCACCGGCGCGAAAGGCCCGACGCCGGATGGCGCGAAGCTCGCGGGCACGCCGCTCTTCGGTCTGCGTGCGATTGATTTCGACCGTGATGGAAACCTGTGGCTCGCGTTGCGCGAAGGAAATGCGGTTTACAAAATCGACGTGCAAACTGGCACGATCCATCACGCCGCCGGCACGGGGAAAAAAGGGATTCACCGGCCACGGCGGACCCGCGAAACAGGCCACGCTTTCCGGCCCGAAAGGCGTGAGCGTCGCACCCGACGGCAGCGTTTACCTCGCTGACACCGAGAGCCACAGCATCCGCCGAATCGAGGTAAAAACCGGGATGCTGGAACTGGTGGCCGGCACGGGTGAAAAAGGCGACGGACCGGACGGCGACCCGCTTGGCTGCAAGCTTTCGCGGCCACACGGCATCTTTGTGGATGCGGACGGTTCGGTGTTCATCGGCGACAGCGAGAACCACCGCGTGCGGGTGATCAAAAAGTAGTCGCTGGAGCGTCGGTCTGTGACCGTCGCTAACTTCTGGACGAAACGGCGACGTTCACCGAGCGCCGCTACAATTCACGCCGCGATCTTTTTGAACGGCTCGCCTTCGTTCAACGTCGGGCGTTCCGGGCGGCCTTTGTATTTGTAAACGAGGTCCATGTTGCCCAGTCCCATCAGCCACAGGATCGTCGCGTGGATGTCGTGGACGTGCATTTTGTCCTCGACGGCGCGCAGCCCGAGGTCATCCGTCGAGCCGATGGTTTGCCCGCCTTTTACGCCGCCGCCGGCCATCCACATCGAAAAGCCCCACGGATTGTGATCGCGTCCGTTGCCTTTTTCGCTCATCGGCGTGCGCCCGAATTCGCCGCCCCACACTACGAGCGTCGAGTCGAGCAGCCCGCGCGCTTTCAAATCGCGCAGCAGACCGGCGACGGGCTTGTCCATCGCGCGGCAAAGTTCGCCGTGATTTTTTTCGATGTTCGCGTGCGCGTCCCATTTGCTGCCCGCGCCGTGGTAGAGCTGGACGAAACGCACGCCGCGCTCGACGAGACGCCGCGCCAGCAGGCACTGTTTTCCAAATTCTCCGGTCTGCTTTTCGTCGATGCCGTACAGCTTTTTCGTCGCGTCTGTTTCCTTGGAAAGATCGACGGCATCCGGCGCTTCCGCCTGCATCCGAAAGGCGAGTTCGTAACTCGCGATGCGCGCCTCGAGTTCGGTCTGCTCGGGATGCTGTGCGGCGAAGCGCTGGTTGATCTGCTTCAAAAAGTCGAGCTTCCCGCGCTGCTCCGCGGGCGCGACTCCTTCGGGCGTGTTGAGGTTGGTGATCGGCTCGTTGCCGCCGCTGATGCGGATGCCCTGGTAAAGCGCGGGCATGAAGCCGGCGCTCCAGTTGCGCGGGCCGTTGACGACTTGCGACTGGTTGTCCTGCATCACGACGAACGCGGGCAGGTCGGTGTTTTCGCTGCCCAGTCCATAAGTCATCCACGAGCCGAGCGATGGCCGTCCGCCGAGG
>JANXWU010000284.1 GCA_025350985.1 Spartobacteria bacterium
TTCGCGTGGTACGATCTCGGCAACACGGGCGTGGAGGCGCTGGCAGAAAATTACGAGCGCGCGGTCCGGCTCGCGCACGCGGCGGTGCGGAAGGCGTCGGCGCACGCGCGCGTTTACATCTCGCTCGACCGGCAGTGGATGACGGCGGCATCCGTCGAGCCACTGCTCTCCTGCCCTGGGCGACAATTGCTGGAGGCGTTTGCCCGGCGGGCGCGGGCGGGCGGTGATTTCGACTGGCATCTGGCCTTTCATCCGTACCCCGAAAACATGCGCGACCCGCGGACCTGGCTCGACCGCGGCGTGCGCTTGGACTTTGAAACGGAATGGATCACGCCGCGCAATCTCGAGTTGCTGCCGGCTTACATGCGCCGCCCGGAGATGTTGTACCAGGGCCGGTCTCGGCGGATCATCCTGTCCGAGCAGGGCTTCAACACGCCCGATTGCGAGGAGGGCGAGCGCTGGCAGGCGGCGGGCTTTTGCTACGTCTGGACGAAGCTGCAACGGCTCGATGGCATCGACTGCTACATCCTGCACCGGCACGTCGATCATCCGCACGAGGGCGGATTGAAGCTCGGCCTGTGGACGAACAAACCCGGCGGCACCACGCCGGATCGGAAGAAGCTTTTTTACGAAGTCTTCCGCGCGTGCGACACGCCGGAATGGGAAAAAGCGTTCGCGCCTTTTCTCAAAGAGATCGGGATCAAAAGCTGGGGCGAGATCAAATGATCGGCGGCGGGTAAATTCAACACGCCCGGCCACGCTGGCGCGCGTCGAGTTCGGCGCGGATTTGCTGCATCCGCTCGTGGGTGAGCGGGTAGCGCCAGATCAGCAGCGCGCCCAGCGCCATGCCGAGGGCCGGTGTGAGAATGAGCGCCACGCGCAGCCTGGCGAGCGTCTCCGGGCCGGGCACACCGGCGAGGTAGCCGCACCAGCCGGCGAGAAATCCACCCGCGGCAAAGCCGATGCCGATGCCGATTTTTTCCATGAGCGCGTAGGTCGCGCCGTAGATGCCTTCGCGACGATGGCCGGTGCGAAGGTCGTCTTCGTCGCAGACATCCGCGGTCATCGTCTGGCACATCAGCCACACGCCTTGCAGGCCGAAGCCGAGGACGAAATTCGACGCGAGCAGCCAGTACGGATGCGACGGATGGAGCGTGATGAACTGCGAGAGCACGCCGAGCGCGGCGATGGCGAGGCAGACGATGAAGGCGTGGCGTTTGCCGATTTTTCCCGACATCCAGGTGTTGAAAGGAATGCCGATGCACGCGCCCGCGAACAGGCAGTTGCCGGCGACGCCCGCGAGCGTCGAGAACGCCGCCTGATTCCCGCCAAACAAATAATAAATGCCGAGCGGCGTGAAGAGCGCGGCGACGGCAAACGTGCCGATGAGCACGACCGAGCGCGCGAAGAGCATGGTGAAAAACGGCCCGTTGCGCAGCGTCTCCACAACGGCAGCCTTGACGGAAATCTTCTCCCCGGCCTGCTCGGAATTTTTTTCCCGGCACAGCAAAGCCGGCGCGGAACACGCGACGAGGATGATCCCGCCGACGATCAGCCCGACCCAGCGCACGCCGTCGAGCATGACGTGCGGCGGCACGCTGGTCGCGTGCGGATCGGCGCCGCCGAAGACGAGCGCGAGCTTGTAAAGCCACGGGATGCCGAGTCCGCCGAGCAGGCCGAGAATCATCCCCCACCCCTGCACGCGCGTGCGCTCGTGGTAGTCGGTCGTCAGCTCAAACCCGAGCGCGCGATACGGCACGATGAAGAGCGAGTAGGCGAGAAAATAAAGCGCCGTGGAAACCGCGAAGTAGGCGAGCAGTGCGTTTTGACTCCAGTGCTGACCCGGCAGCCACAGCACCGCCGAGAGCACGGCGAGCGGCACCGCGCCCGCGAGGATGAACGGCCGCCGCCTGCCCCAGCGACTCTTCGTGTTATCGGAAAGATAGCCGACGGTCGGATCGACAAACGCGTCGATGATCCGCGGGATGGAAAAGGCGAGGCCGAGCAGATTTGCCGGGACGCCGAGGGCGATGTTGTAAACGGGATCCTTGAGCTGCGTGAGGCTTTGCGAGGCGTAGTTGTCGCCAAGCGAGCCGAGCGCCCACGCGAGCTTCGCGCGGAGCGGGACGCGGGCGGAGACGGGGACAGCCACCGGAGCGGAGACAGGATCGGGGATCATGATTGAGTGGGGAAAAAGCGGAGGTTGATTTCGTCCGCCATCGAACGGCAACGCCACGCGCTTGGAAATGTTTTTCGGCGAGGTTGTCCGGTGAGCGCACGCGCCCGGAAAAGCAGGGGAGGTGCCCGAAAAAAATCAGTGCCGGCGGTGGGGGTCGAACCCACGCTTCCTTGCGGAAACGGGAGTTTGAGTCCCGCGCGTCTGCCAATTCCGCCACGCCGGCGTTAGGAGAGCGGGAAATTATGCGACCCGATGACAGATTGCAAGCCGCGCGGTGGGCCGAGGATTTCGCGGAGCACCAAGGCGTTTCGCACCTGTGCGGGTGAGCGCAGGAGGGAGAAAAGTTCATCGCGCGCGCTGGCGGTGGACGGAACGACAGTCGTGCCCGCCGAGGGAGTTTGCCAGATCGCGCGACCGGAGGCAGCCACGGCGGCGGCAGCCTCGGAAGCCAGTGGCAGAGCGGCTTCCCGAGCCGCTGACTCGGGTCGAAGAATGGTCGGAGTGGCGCGAATCTGCGCCGCAGGTCGCGCAGGAACTGGCATCGAACGCGGGCCGACTGTTCGCGGACGCTGCTTTTTTCTGATCACCGCAGGCTGCGGCGGCATGATGGGCCGGGCCGGCAGCGTGAGCGGCTGGGCGGGGCGCGGCGTCCGGACGGGCGGGATGGAACCCGGAGGCAAACCGAGGGCTTCAAAAAATTTCCGCGTCCGCTCGGCCTCGCTGTCATCCGCGTCCCGGCCCGGCGGCTGACCTTGCGGCCCGTTGATTTTCTCCGTGAGATCCTTGAGTTTCGACGCGCCGCCTTTCAACGCCCAGTTCAGCACCACAACTCCGCCGAAGATGAGGATGACGATGAACATGTCGATGCGGAAAACGAATCGTCGCTGCCTGCTACTTCGCCTCCTCCTGCCGTTTCTCGGTGCCCGCGATGGACTCGCGCATCGACGTGTCGGCCTGCACGTTTTT
>JANXWU010000319.1 GCA_025350985.1 Spartobacteria bacterium
TCAAGTCGTCGTCGAGCGCCGCGCCGAAGTGCGATTGTGGAGGAAGTGAAAAGTCGGACGCTTGGTCCGCGGCGCGCGCATGGTCATGCAAACGCTGCTGCCACTCGTCGATGCGCTGAAGCGCGCTGCGGGAAGCGTTCAGTCCCTCGAACGTAAAATTCAAAGGCAGCCGATAGTTCACGCTCAACAACGCGTAGCGAATCTCGCGGCCGGGGTAACCTTTCGCGAGCAAATCGCGCAGCGTGAAAAAATTGCCCAGCGATTTCGACATCTTCTGCCCTTCGACGAGCAAGTGCGCGCAGTGCAGCCAGTACTTCACAAAACGCTGGCCGGTGCAGCATTCGCTCTGGGCGATCTCCGCTTCGTGATGCGGGAAAATGTTGTCCACTCCGCCGCAGTGGAGGTCCAGTTGCGGGCCGAGCAATGCCGTCGCCATCGCGCTGCACTCGATGTGCCAGCCCGGTCGTCCACGGCCCCACGGAGCCTCCCACGCCACGTCGCCATCGGCTTCGTCCCACGCTTTCCAAAGCGCGAAATCGCCGATGTTTTCCTTCTCGTATTCATCACTGCTCACGCGCCCGCTCGGACGCAGTTCGTCCAGGTTCATGTGCGCGAGTTTTCCGTAGTCGGGAAATTTGCTGAGCCGGAAATAGACCGACTTATCTTCGGCCTGATACGCGATCCCGCGCTCCATCAACTGCGCAATCATCTCGATCATCCGCGCGATGAAACGCGGCTCGGTCGCCGCCGGATAATGCGTCGCCGGCTGGATGCGCAGGGTTTTTAGATCGTCGAAAAATGCGTCCTTGAAAGGCTGCGTGAAATTCGAGAGCGGAATCGCCGCCTGCCGCGCGCCGCGGATCGTTTTGTCATCGACGTCGGTGAGGTTCATCACGCGCTCGACTTGGAACCCGCGAAATTCGAGATGCCGCTGGAGCAGGTCCTCGAAAATATACGCGCGCAAATTTCCGATGTGCGCGTGGTTGTAAACCGTCGGGCCGCAGGTGTACATCTTCACCGTTGGCGGATGCAGCGGCGCGAACTCTTCAAGTTGCCGCGAAGACGTATTGAAAAATCGAATCATCGGACACTTCCCTGCATTTCCACACTGGCCGTCGCCATCGCCGCCATGCCTTCGCCACGTCCGATAAATCCCAGCAGCTCGTTCGTCGTCGCCTTGATCCCAATCTGCGCGGCGGCGCAAAGCAAGGCCGCGGCAATATTCGCGCGCATCTCGTCGATGTGCGGGCCGACCTTGGGCGCCTGCGCGATCAGCATCGCGTCCACGTTGTTGATCTGCGCGCCCTTGTGCGCGAGCAAATCGCGGACACGACGCAGAATGTCCAGGCTGCTGATGCCACGAATGGATTCGTCGGTGTTGGGAAAATGATGGCCGATGTCGTGCTCGCCAATCGCGCCCAGCAGCGCATCGGCGATTGCATGGCAAAGCACGTCCGCGTCGCTGTGGCCTTCGAGACCGAGGCTGTGTGAAATCTCCACGCCGCCGAGGATGAGCTTCCGTCCTTCGACCAGCCGATGCACGTCATAGCCAATGCCGACTCTGTTCATGTTTCCGAGTTGAGATTCAGATCAATCCGCCCGCTGGAGGCCGTGATCGAAAGCTTGTTTTTCGCGTCGGAGCGCTCACGGATTTCGACCCGCCCCCCGGCGTTCTCGACCAGGATTTTTCCAGCCGCGATGTCCCAGAGGCTCACCATTTGTTCGATGTAAGCGTCGAGCCGTCCGCTTGCCACAAAAGCCATGTCGAGGGCCGCGCTGCCCATCATGCGAAGCTTGCGCGCGCGGCGCACATATTTTCCGAAAAGCACCAATCCATCGTCGATCGTGGCCTGAGTTTTGGAAAAGCCGACGCTGAGTGTCGCTTCGGAAAGCTGTGTCCGCGTGCTGACTGCGCAGGGCTGGCCGTTGAGCAAGGTGGGCTGATTCTTTTCCGTCTGCCAAAGCTCATCGCGCATCGGGTCGTAGATGACGCCGAGGATGATTTCATCTTTTTCTCGCAGCGCGATCGAGACGCAGAAATGCGGGATGCTGTAGAAGTAATTCACCGTCCCGTCGATAGGATCGACGATCCAGTGAAACGCGCTGGACTGATCGCCCGCGATGCCTTCTTCGCCATAAATCGCGTGATCGGGAAAACGGTCGAGGATCATTTTCGTGATGAGTTCCTGCGAGCGCACGTCCAGTTCAAGCTTGATGTCGTGGGCCTCGAGCGCGTTGACATCAAGGGGCGAGCCGAAATTTTCGCGCAGGAGCGCACCGGCGGCACGAGCCGCATCGATCGCGGTGGGCAGGAAATCATTCATGAGGGGGACATTCTTAATGGGCGATCAAACGCGGAGCGCGGATGTTACAGGTGGGAGCCGATGGCGAAATAAAAAATGGGAGGAGAAAATGAATTCTCCTCCCATGTTGAAGTTTAGTGGCTGGTCAGCCGCTTATTTTTTCTTGGCGGCTTTCTTCTTCGCAGGCGCTGCTTTTTTCGCAGGTGCTGCTTTCTTTGCTGCCGGTTTTTTCGCTGCTAGTTTTTTTGCCGGTGCTTTTTTCTTAATAGGCATCGATCTTCCCCCCTTTCGGTCCGCAGTGGCGGATGGGTAAATGTTTCGAGGTCAAGTGAACTAGTGTTGTGAGTAGTGAACATTTATTTTTCCGTCAACAATTTTCTCTGCGTTTTCAGAAAACGAATGCCGAAAAATTTCGTCCGATGAAAAGATC
>JANXWU010000322.1 GCA_025350985.1 Spartobacteria bacterium
TGCAGCAGACCGTGACCGCCGCGTGTCATCACTGCGTCGATCCCGCGTGCATGAACGGCTGCCCGACGAATGCCTACGAAAAGGACGAGGAAACTGGCATCGTGCGACATCTCGATGACCAGTGCATCGGCTGCCAGTACTGCATTTTGAAATGCCCGTACGACGTGCCGAAGTATTCCAAGAAGCGCGGCATCGTGCGCAAATGCGACCTGTGTTCGAGCCGGCTCGCCGTCGGCGAAGCGCCCGCGTGCGTGCAGGCGTGCCCGACGGCGGCGATCGGCATCGAGATTGTGAACAAGGAGGAAATCCTTCGTGCATATCGAGGCGACACGCGCACAGCGGACTCGTCACGTTTCCTGCAAACCGCTCCCGATCCGAGCTACACGCTGCCGACCACGCGCTATAAAACGAAACGCGCGTTTCCATCGAACATGGCGCCGGCGGATTTTCAAAAAATCAAACCCGCGCACTCCCATCCGCCGCTCGTGATCATGCTCGTGCTCACGCAGCTTTCGGTGGGCGCGTTTTGCGCGGCGACGCTGTTGCGGATTTTTTTCCCGGCAAATCTGATCGCGCAACTCGCGCCGTTCCAATCGCTCGTCGCGCTCGCGCTTGGCCTGCTCGCCATCGGCGCGAGCACGCTGCACCTCGGCCGCCCGCTCATCGCATGGCGTGCGGTTGTTGGATTGAAAACTTCGTGGCTCAGTCGCGAGATCGTGATCTTCGGTTTGTTCGCCAAGCTCGCTGTGCTTTACGCCGCGTCCTTTTGGATTCCGCTCCTCGCGCCTTTCAAGAACGCGTTCGACCTCTTGGTCTGCGCCAGCGGACTCATGGGCGTCTTCAGTTCGCTCATGATTTACCAGGACACGCGCCGCAAGTTTTGGAGTGGCACGACGGCGGCGCTGAAATTCTTCGGAACGACCGCGCTGCTCGGGCCGGCGACGATTCTTTTTGCCGCGACACTCCAAGCCGTCATCACGCCATCGCTGCAAACTCAGGCGGCGTTTTCTGAATTGACGACTAGCCTAGGGGTCGCGCTGATCGCCATCGCGCTCGTGAAACTCACGGGCGAACTTGCGGTCTTCCGGCATCGTTTCGACTCCAGGTTTTCACCGCTGAAACGCACCGCGTTGCTGATGAGCGGCGAACTTGGCGAGGCGACGACCATTCGATTTATCTTCGGCACACTCGGCGGGATCGTGTTGCCGCTCGTGCTGCTTTTGCAAAGACCCGCGCCCGGTGTGGCAACGCTCGGGATCACACTTTGGGTGCTATTGTTTTGCGCGTTGGGCGAGCTGCTCGAACGCTATCTATTTTTCACCGCGGTGATTCCGCCCAAGATGCCGGGAGGGGTGGAATGAAAGCGAGCGGCGAGGAAATTTTGGCAGGCGAGACGCCCGCCTACCTCACAGGCTGGAAGCCTGCGCTACGTGAACCGGGGGTTTGGAATGAATGAACGCATTGGGAAACTAAAGACGCATCCTGTTTACAAAAAAGCCGCGGCTGTGTTTCGGCAGTTCGATGGAAAACTGACGCGCGATCTGGTTCTGCATCCGGCGCGGTTTGGCCTTGGCAAAGTGCCCGCGCGATTGCAGCCGGATGCGACGACGAATGTCGTGTGCGGGTTTTGCAGCACCGGCTGCGGCCTCAATGTTCATCTCAAGGAAGGTCAGGCGATCAATATCTCACCCTCGACCGACTACCCGGTAAACCTTGGCATGGCGTGCCCGAAAGGTTGGGAGGCGCTGACGCCGCTCGCCGCGCCGGATCGTGCGACGACGCCGCTGCTCCGCAATGAGCGCGGTGAGTTGGAGCCGTGCGATTGGGAGCGCGCGCTGGCCGTTTTCTGCGGGCGGATGAAAGAGATTCAGGCGAAACACGGCGCGGATTCCGTGGCGTGGCTCGGCACGGGGCAGATTGTCACCGAGGAAATGGCGTTGCTCGGCGCGCTCGCGAAGTTCGGCATGGGCGTCGTCCACGGCGATGGCAACACGCGGCAGTGCATGGCGACTTCGGTGGTGGCTTACAAACAATCATTCGGCTTCGACGCCCCGCCGTACACGTATGCCGATTTTGAAGAATCCGACGTGATCGTGCTCGTCGGTTCGAACCTCTGCATCGCCCATCCGATCATGTGGCAGCGCGTGATGCGCAATCGTCACTCGCCGGAAATCCTCGTCGTCGATCCGCGAAAAACCGAGACAGCGATGGCCGCGACGCAACACTTCGCGATCCAGCCGAAGAGCGATCTTGTCCTGCTTTACGGCATCGCCAACATCCTCATCGCGAGCGGATGGATCGACCACGAGTTCATTAAAAATCACACGACAGGCTTCGACGAATTTGCCGCGCATGTCTCGCGTTTCACCTCCGATCTCGTGAGCGCCGAGACCGGTTTGAGCGTCGAGGAAATCTGGCGTTTCGCGAACACGATCCATCGCGGAAAGCGCGTTTCGTTTTGGTGGACGATGGGCGTGAATCAGGGCCACGAAGCGACGCGCACCGCGCAGGCGATCATCAATCTCGCGCTGATGACCGGCAACATCGGACGCCCCGGCACCGGCGCGAACTCCATCACCGGCCAGTGCAACGCGATGGGCTCGCGCCTTTTCTCGAACACGACGAACCTGCTCGGCGGCCACGATTTTCTCAACGCCGAACACCGCGAAAAAGTCGCGCGCGTCCTCGGCATCGACGCCGCCCGCATCCCCGCGCAAAACTCGTGGGCATACGACCAGGTCATCCAGGGCATCGACGACGGAAAGATCAAAGGTCTGTGGCTCGTCGCGACCAATACGTCGCATTCGTGGATCAACCAGCTCGCGGTGAACGACGTGCTCAAAAAGCTCGAATTTCTCGTCGTGCAGGACATGTATCACACGACCGAGAGCGCCCAGCGCGCCGACCTCGTGCTGCCTGCGGCGGGGTGGGGGGAGAAGGACGGGACGTTCATCAACTCCGAGCGGCGTTTCGGTTTGGCGAAAAAAGTTTCGCACGCGCCGGGGAAAGCGCTGAGTGATTTCAACATCTTCAAACTGGTGGCCGAGTCGTGGGGCTGCGGTGAAATGTTTGCGAAATGGACGTCGCCCGAGGCGGTGTTTCAGATCATGAAAGAGCTGTCGCGCGGCCAGCCGTGCGAGATCACCGGCATCGAGAATTATCGCATGATCGACGAGGCGGGCGGAATTCAGTGGCCGCTCAAAGTAGCGCAAGCTTCCAGCTTGCAACCCGAAGCAGAATCGCAAGCTGGAAGCGTGCGCTACTCTGAATCGCAAGCTGGAAGCGTGCGCTACTCTGAGCGGCGACTGTTCGAGGACGGACAATTTTTTCATCCCGACGGAAAGGCGAAATTCATCTTCGAGGAGCCGCGCGAACAGCCGGAAAAAACCGATGCCGAGTTTCCTTTCACGCTGCTGACCGGGCGCGGCTCGTCGGCCCAATGGCACACGCAAACCCGCACGGCGAAATCCGACGTGCTGCGCGCGCTCTACCCGCCGATGGTTTACGTCGAGATCAACCCGATCGACGCCGAGCGGCTAGGCATCGAGCCCGGCGAACAAATCAGCGTGCGTTCGCGGCGCGGGCAGATTCGCGCCAGCACTTTCATTACGAGCACGGTGCAGGCCGGGCAGGTTTTCATCCCGATGCACTACGAGGTCACGAACCAGCTCACGTTTCCCGCCTTCGATCCGTACTCGCGCCAGCCTTCCTACAAAGCGTGCGCGGTGTGCGTGGAGAAA
>JANXWU010000343.1 GCA_025350985.1 Spartobacteria bacterium
GAAGTCACCAACTCATCCCGCCGCCGCGCGATTTTCCACCACTCGCGCGTCCACTCCCGCATCGTCTGCAACTGCCCCGCCCGCGTCTCGTGATAGAAACTCGGGATGCTCGTCTCGATGTAAATGAGCTGGCTCACACCGCGAGCAGTAGCACACCCAGGGCGCGATCCTCAAGCGCCGTGTCCGGCATCGCGCGCTCGGTGCGGCTGATCTTGCCGCCCGCCTGCACTCGTTTGACGAGATTGGCGAAAACACGGTTGAGCAGCTTCTTGGCAACGCCCGGCAGAATGGAGTCCATGCGCCCTCGCGGGCGTCAACGGTCGCCAGTTCGTGCCGACACGAACGGCAGCCTCCGTCAGTCGCGCTGGCCGCGCTTCGGTTTCACTGCGGCCTTCGGTGCTTCGATGAAATCGAGCATCGCCTTGAGTCCGAATCCCTGCGGCATTGCGCGCTCCTGCTCCCAATCTTCGAGCGAGCGTCGCGACACGCCGAGCGTGTCGGCGGCTTGCTTCTGCGTGTAGTCGTTTCGCTCGCGCCACGCGACGAGCGCGTTGGCAAAGTCTCGGTATTTCGTTTTCACGGAACCCCTCAGCCCTCCGGTTGCTCCACGTCTTTCGGCTTTGCTTCGGGATCGGCAGGCACCACGGGGACCGGCCGCTCCGTCGCCACGAAAATCAACCGCCCGCGCTCCTTCACAAATGCCCACGGAATCTTTGGATTGTTAATATCCTTACGCCCGTCCGCGCGCCACTTCGTTTCCCACTTCTGGAAATACGGTTCAAGCTGCGCCGCTTCCATGACATAGACCGCCTGCAATTCGATGCCTTCATACACCGCAAAGCACCATTTCACCTGCCGGTATTTCCCGATGATCACCGGATTCATATGGTGATGCGTGGAAAAGCTGCGCGTCAGCAGCGTGTTCACCGACTTCAGCTCGTATTCGTTTCCATCGTCGTCACGCGCATCGTTGCCTTCGCGACCCGGAATCACCGTCAGCCCCGTGATCAAAACGAGCTGGAGGAGCTTGCCGCCATTGTCCTGAAAGATGTCGCCGATGCCGTGCTTCGACGCGAGTTCCTGATATTTGCGAATGCTCGGGAAAATCTCCTCCAGCACCGCTTTGTCGGGGTGCGATTTCATGGCGTTGGTTCGTCGAGCAATTCGCCGATCGTGCGTCCTACCGCAGCCGCCAGCCGCTCCATGTTGTCGATCGACACGTTGCGTTCCCCGCGCTCGACGGAGCCGATGTAGGTGCGATGAAGGTCGGCTTTTTCCGCGAGGTCTTCCTGCGAAATGCGCAGCTCCTCGCGATGACGGCGAAGGTTGATTCCGAAAATCTGGCGCGCACTTTTCTTTTTTCTCACGCAATCAACGCTAGACAGCGTGATGCTTTTACGACTACAGACTTAACGTAGCATTTCCGTCTGCCGATGAATTCTTCTCCGTCCTACTTCACCGCCTTGGGAGCCGCGTATCAAGGCGACTCACGCCGTCTGCTCAGTGAGGTGGACGACGACAGCGTGAACCTCGTTTTCACCAGCCCGCCCTTCGCGCTTCAGCGGCAAAAGGAATACGGCAACTGCGACGAACGCGAGTATGTGGATTGGCTCATCGAGTTTGCGCGGTTGCTCAAGCCCAAGCTGCGCGAAGACGGCAGCTTCGTCCTCGATCTCGGCGGTGCGTATCAAAAAGGCGTGCCCTCGCGCAGCCTCTATCCCTTCCGCGTGCTCACCCGCTTCTGCGATGAACTCGGCTTCCACCTCGCCGAGGACTTCTACTGGTTCAATCCATCGAAGCTGCCGAGCCCCATCGAGTGGGTGAACAAACGGAAGCTGCGCGCCAAAGATTCCGTCAACACCGTCTGGTGGTTCTCCAAGACCCCGTGGCCCAAAGCCAACGTCTCCAAAGTGCTCGCTCCCTACAGCGATCGGATGAAGAAACTCCTCGCCGACCCCGCCGCCTTCTACACGCCGAAGAAACGCCCGAGCGGCCACGACATCGGCGCGGCCTTTGGCAAAGACAACGGCGGGGCCATCCCGTCCAATCTCCTGCAAATCCCGAACTCCGAATCCAACGGGCAATACGTCGCCGGTTGCAACACCGTCGGCGCGAAACAACATCCCGCCCGCTTCCCCGAAAAACTTCCCGAGTTCTTCATCCGCTTCCTCACCGACCCCGGCGATCTCGTCCTCGACATCTTCGCCGGCTCCAACACCACCGGCGCGGTCGCCGAGCGCGAAGGTCGGCGCTGGCTCG
>JANXWU010000348.1 GCA_025350985.1 Spartobacteria bacterium
GATGAACCGGTCGATCCAGCGGAATTTTGAAATTCCAAGCGCGATTTTTAAATCACGCTTCAGAAGAACAGCCGAAGTTAGAGGTTCTTCACTCCGCTGCGCTGCGTTCAGAATGACATTTATTTTTTTGGGCGCGCTGCCGCGCGGATTGCGAAGTTGCTTCGTTCCTTTGCGCAGCAAATTGCTCCTCTCAATCCTATCGCTCCTTTTTTTCATGTTCGTTTCAAATGCAAACGAGCCGCGCGTGACGTGGCTTCACACGCCGGACGGCGGCCTCCAGCCGCGCGCCGCAGTCGATGCGCGCGGCATCCTGCATTTGGTGTATTTCAAAGGGGACCCGAAGGCGGGCGATCTATTCTACGTCCGCGCGCCCGCGAGCGCGGAACCGCGATGGTCGCAGCCGGTTCGCGTGAACAGCACGCCGGGCGCGGCCATGGCGATCGGGACGATTCGCGGCGCACAGATCGCGCTCGGGAAAAACGACCGCGTTCACGTCGCGTGGAATGGTTCGGGCAACGCCCCCAAATTCGCCGGCAGCGCGCCGATGTTTTACACGCGGCTCAACGACGCGGGCACTGCTTTCGAGCCGGAGCGCAACGTGATCACCTGGGCGGGCGGACTCGACGGCGGCGGCTCCATCGCGGCGGATCGCGCGGGCAATGTCTTCGTCGTGTGGCACGCGCAGGCCGGCGCGAAAGACGAAACGGGCCGCGCGGTGTTTGCCGCAAAATCGCGCGACGACGGCGCGACCTTTTCGCGCGAAGAAAAAATCAGCGCATCGCCAACGGGCGCTTGCGGATGTTGCGGACTCAGCGCGATCACCGATGGCGCAGGCAGCGTGTTCGTGCTTTATCGCGCGGCGGTGAACCAGACCAGCCGCGACACCACGCTGCTCGCCTTCACCGATCATGGCCCGACCTTGACCTCGGCCGTCGTGGGGCCGTGGGAAATCAACATGTGCCCGATGAGCAGCCATTCGTTCGCCGCCTCGGAACGCTCTGTTTATGCGGCATGGGAGACGGCTGGGCAGATCGTTTTCGGAAAAATCGACGGTGGCAAAATCGCGCGTCCGATCCCCGTCCCCGGCGACGCTCGCCAGCGCAAACATCCTTCCCTCGCCCTCAACTCGCGCGGCGAAATCCTACTCGCGTGGACGGAAGGCACCGGCTGGAACAAAGGCGGGGCGGCTGCATCTCAAATCTTCAGCGCGGATGGGCGCGAACTTTTCGCCGACAAGCGCCCGGACGCAGTCCCGCCGTGGAGTCTGGTTTCCGCATTCGCGTTGCCCGACGGAAACTTCGCCATCATTTTTTAGGCGGCTTCTTTTTCAAAATGAAAACGATCGTCCAAATCTCCCTCGACGTGACGAACATCCCGGAGGCACTCGACACCGCGCGGATGGCGTTGCGCGCGGGTGTGGACTGGCTCGAAGCGGGCACGCCGCTCATCATCGCCGAGGGGATGAATGGCGTGCGTGCGTTGCGCGCGGAGTTTCCCAAAGTGCCGATCGTCGCCGACCTGAAAACGATGGACGGCGGCTGGCTCGAAGCGGAGTTGATGGCCAAGGCGGGCGCGACGCATGTGGTCGTGATGGAGCGGGCGCACGAGGAGACGATTCGCGTCGTCGTGAAAGCCGGGCGTGATCTCGGCATCGGCGTGATGGGCGATAATCTCGGCGCGCCGGACATGATCGCGGCGGCGCGACGGCTCGAGGATCTCGGCTGCGATTTTGTGATCCATCACATCGGCTACGACGAACGCCGGGGCATCGCAGCGCGCGGCGAACGCGCGCCCAATCCGCTCGATCAGCTCGCGGAAATCGTGGCCGCCGTGCGCGTGCCGGTGCAGGCGGTGGGCGGCTTGACGATCGAGCAGGCAGTCCGCACGCCGGAGTTCGGAGCGCCGCTGGTCGTGCTGGGCGCGCCGTTGACGATTGACGCGGACGCTTTCAAAACGGCGGGCGGCGACCTCGAAAGCAAGTTGCGTTTGATTTGCGAAAAGGTTCACGCTTACGGCGAAGTCGGGCCGCGGGAAAAATTGAAACAAGACTAACCCATGACCAAAACCACACCCGGCGTCGTCAATTTCGCCGCCGCACCCCACTCGGTCGATCTTCGCGATGTCCCCGTTCCGGAAATCGGCGACACCGATGTGCTGCTCGACGTGCAGGGCGTAGGCGTCTGCGGCAGCGACCTTCATCAATTCCACGGCACGCACAGTTGGAAGGTGAATTATCCCGTTGTGCTCGGCCACGAATTCGCGGGCGTGATTGTGCAGGCTGGAAAAAATGTGCGCGGCTTTCGCGAAGGCGAGCGCGTGGTGAGCGAGACAGCGGCGGTGATCGATCCGAACTCGCCCTTCACGCGCGCCGGCCAGTACAACCTCGACCCGAACCGGCTCGGTTTCGGCTACGGCGTGAACGGCGCGATGACGAAATTCGTGCGCGTGCCCGAGCGCTGCCTGCACCGATTGCCGGACACTTTGAGTTTTGAAAAAGCCGCGCTCACCGAGCCGTGCTGCGTCGCGTACAATGCCGTCGTCGAGCACGCCCGCATCAAGCCCGGCGACAGCGCGGTGGTCATTGGACCGGGTCCGATTGGGCTGCTGTGCGCGATCATGGCGAAGCTGTGCGGCGCAAATCCGTTGATCGTCGTCGGCGTGCCTTCGGACAAAAAGCGCCTTGAAGTTGCGAAGCAAATCGGCGCGACGCACACGCTCGGCGTGGACGGTGAGGACGTGTCTGCTTTGGTAAAAAGTCTCGGTGACGGCTACGGCGTCGATGTGGTGATCGATGCGGCGGGCGTGAGTGCGACGTTGAAATTGTCGATGGAACTCGTGCGCCCCGGCGGCCAGATTTCCAAAGTCGGATGGGGGCCGCAGCCGTGCAATTTTTCGCTCGATCCGCTCGTCGGAAAAGCGGTGACGCTCCAAGGCAGTTTCTCGCACAACTGGCCGATGTGGGAAAAGGTCATCGTGATGCTCGCGAGCGGACAGATCGATCTCGCGCCGGTGCTGAACCGCGTCGCACCGCTCGCGGAGTGGCGTGATTGCTTCGACGCGATGCAACGCGCGGAAATCGTCAAGGCGGTGCTCGTGCCGTGAATGGAAAACTGCGATGCAACTGAAAAACAAAATCGCGTTGGTCACGGGTTCGGCTTCAGGCATCGGCGAGGCGATAGCGCGGCGGCTTGCCACTGAGGGTGCGCGCGTGATGATCCACGGTTTGCAGCAGGAAGACGGCGAGCGCGTCGCCAAAGAAATCCGTGACGCCGGTGGCGAGGCGGACTTTTTTTTCGCCCAACTCGAAGACGTGGCGGCGTGTGAATCGCTGATGGACGCGACGGTCGCTCGATTCGGTGGCATCGACATTTTGGTCAACAACGCGGGCGCGGTCATCCGCAGCAATCTGGAAACCACGGACTGCGCGACCTTCGATCGCGCCCTGGCGATTAACGCGCGCGCGCCGCTGTTCCTCATTCGCGCGGCGATGCCGCACTTCCGCAAAGCTGGCGGCGGACGCGTGCTCAACATCGGCTCGATCAACGCGTACGCGGGCGAAGCGAACCTGCTCGCCTACTCGATCAGCAAGGGCGCGCTGATGACGATGACGCGCAATCTCGCCGACGCGCACGCGCACGAAAACGTCCGCATCAACCAGATCAATCCGGGCTGGGTGCTCACGGAAAACGAGCATCGCGGGCAGATGGCGCAGGGACTGCCCGCCGACTGGCCGCAGCGGCTTTCGCGGCGCGACGCGCCTTCGGGCCGCATCCTCGCGCCGGAGGAGATCGCGCATTTCGCGCTCGCGTTTGTGAGCGACGCTGCCGGGCCGGTGAGCGGGGCGGTGGTCGAGTGCGAGCAGTTTCCCGTGATCGGACGCAACCCGATCAAGGAAGCGAAGTAGCGCCGGAGGATGTGCGTTCGGCGTGGTAGCCGTAGCCGACGCGGAAGAAAAATGGACGGATGATTTTTCCGTCCCGGCGCAGTGAACCTTCGGAAATGGGTCCCATTTTTTCGAGGCGGGCGCGGACAGAATGGTGGGAGAGGTCTTCGCGCTCAAAGCCGACCAGCAGCAGATTTTTTCCCGCCTGAAGTTTCGGCGGAAACCAGAACTCGTACATCAATCCCTTCCCGCCGAAAAGGTGTCCGCCGACCGCGCGCGTGGCCGCGGTGGACGGGGTGGCGCTGTAAAAAGCGAGCTCGCTGGCGATGGCATTTTTGTCGGCGCCGTAAAGCAAATATTCCGCGCCCAACTCGGTGCCGAGTTGTTTTTCGATTTCCGAAATCTGCCAGCCCAAGTCGCGCCAGCCCATCGGCAAAAGTTCCGTGCGTGAACTGTTGGGCACGCCCGGCCAACCGAACGCAAGCTGGTGCAGCATCGCGGCGAAGCCGAGTCCGAGAATCCCGAAAGTGGGAAGCCACGCGGTGTGAACGAAGCGCTCCAACCACGTCGCGGAAAGTCGTTGAAACCGGGTGATGCCGGCGGCGAGGAGGGGCACCACGGCGAGCCAGAGCGGGCCGGTCCAGTTCAATTGCGGACGGTGGCGCAGGCTGAAAATGACGAAGACGGCCAGCGGCACGAGCGCGCACATCTTGAGAAAAGTCGCGCTGCGAGCCTCGGTGTTTCCTTTCCCAACCAGCGCGACTGTCGCCGCCAAAAAACCGGTCGGGGCGAGCAAAGCCAGGATCGAGCCGAGCAGGAAATGCACGGAGAAATGCGGCGCGGCGGCGATGCGGCGCGAGCTTTGAAATGCGAACGAAGCCCAGTCGTTCCGGGCATTCCAGACGATGACGGGCGAGAACAAAATCAGCGCGAGCAGCACGGCGAGCCAGGGCGCGGGATGCCAAAGCCAGCGGCGTGCGCGCTTGTCGGTGAGGACAAAAATCAACGCGCCGAAAGCCAGCAGAGCCATCGTGTATTTGGAAAGCAGGCCGAGGCCAAAGCTGACGCCGACGCCGAGGAACGCGGAAGTTTTTCCCTCCACCAACGCGCGGTGCAGAAACCAAAGCGCCGCCGCCCAGCAGGCCACCAGCGGCGCGTCGGGCGTCATCACGAAGCCCGTCACGAAAAAAATCGGGAGCGTTTGCAAGAGCAGCGCGGCGACGAGCGCGGTCGTCCGGTCGAATAATTTCTGGGTCAGCAGAAAGCAAAACGCCGTGGCCACCCCGCCGCACAGCACGCTGCCGATGCGCACGCCAAAGGCCGTGTGGCCGAAAACCAGCGTGCCGATTTTGATGAGCCACGCGACCATCGGCGGGTGATCCAGATAGCTGAGCGCGGGATGCTCGGTGTAATCCCAGTAGTAGGCTTCCTCCGGGAGCAGCTCGACGAAGTTCAAATAAACCAGCCGCAGAACGAGCAGGCAGAGCACTCCGCCGAGGCTCCACCAGCGCAAGGCGCGCGGGTCCATTGCCCCAGCGACGGCCGACGTTTGGCGGGGAATTATTCCCACTCGATGGTCGCCGGCGGTTTGCTGGAAATGTCGTAACAAACGCGGTTCACGCCTTTGACTTCATTGATGATCCGCGTCGAAATCGTGGCGAGCAATTCGTACGGCAGGCGCACCCAGTCGGCGGTCATGCCGTCCTGACTTTCGACGATGCGGACGGCGATGGTGTCTTCGTACGTGCGTTCGTCACCCATCACGCCGACCGACCGCACAGGCAGCAGCACGGCGAAGGACTGCCACACGCGATAATACCAGTCGCTCGCCTTCATTTCGCTCACGACGATGGCGTCGGCATCGCGCAAAATACGAAGTCGTTCCGGTGTCACCGCACCCAAAATCCGCACGGCCAAACCGGGTCCGGGAAAAGGTTGCCGCTGCACGATTTCCTTTGGCAATCCGAGTTGCGCGCCGACTTCGCGGACTTCGTCCTTGAACAACTGCCGCAGCGGTTCGAGCAGCTTGAATTTCATCCGCTTCGGCAGGCCGCCGACGTTGTGGTGGCTCTTGATGAGCGCGGCGGGATTGCCGGAAATCGACACGCTTTCGATCACGTCGGGATAGAGCGTGCCTTGGGCGAGCCACCGAAATTTTGAATTTTGAGTTTTGAGTTTTGAGTTTTTTGCGTGCGTGAGGTCGGCGATGGCGTCCTCGAAAACGCGGATGAATTCGACGCCGATAATCTTTCGTTTGCGCTCGGGATCGGTCACGCGGCGCAGCTTGGTCAGGAAGCGTTTGGTCGCGTCCACATACTTGAGTTTGATGTGAAAATTTTCGCCGAACACGCGCTGCACGATCTCGGCTTCGTTGTGACGCAGCAATCCGTTGTTCACAAAAATGCAGGTGAGCTGGTCGCCGATGGCTTTGTGATCAACGCCGCCGCGACACTCGAATCGACGCCGCCGCTCAAGCCGAGCACGACTTGGTCGCTGCCGACCTGATCGCGGATTTCCGCGCACGCCTGGTCGATGAACGAGCCCATCGTCCAGTCCATTTTGCCGCCGCAAATCTGGTAAACGAAGTTTGCGATGATCTCCTTCCCGCGAGGTGTGTGCGCGACTTCGGGATGAACTTGCAAGCCGTAGAATTTTCTGCGCGAATCCTCGATCGCGGCGAAGGGCGAGTTGCCCGTGTGCGCGACGGTTTGAAATCCGCGCGGCAGTTTGGTGATCTTGTCGCCGTGGCTGCTCCAAACATCGAGCACCTCGGGCAGCCCGCGAAAGAGCGGGCAGTGCCGGCCATCGAGTTTTCGGCTTTGATTCTCCGCTTTCAAAAAGAGCTGTCCCGCGCCGTACTCGCGCCGCGCGCTGTGTTCGACTCTGCCGCCGAGGTGATAACCCATGAGCTGCATCCCGTAGCAGATGCCGAGGATGGGCAGGCCCAGTTTGAACAGGCCCGGATCGACCTGCGGTGCGTCCTTTGCGTAAACACTCGCCGGCCCGCCGGAGAGGATGATTCCCAGCGCGCCGCGCTTGGCGAGGTCGGCGGCAGGCGTGTCGAATTTCAAGATTTCCGAATACACCTGGCACTCGCGAATGCGACGCGCGATGACCTGCGTGTATTGCGATCCGAAGTCGAGAATGACGACTTTGGAGGCGCTGGTTGCTTCAATCTGAGCCATGCGCACGATTGTGAAATTCCGGCCCGTTTGGAAAGGAAAAACTTTGCGAGGAATCGCCTCGCCACGAGGCCGGTGAAGAGCGCCAAAAAGAACTTCGTGCTCGCAAAAAAAATGGCGTTACAATTTCACCCAACGCCCAATGGCGGCCCCATTTCTCCCTTTCCGATCCTGAAATATTTTCGTCATTCCGATCAGCCCATGCTTTTTTTCGCCCCTCACGACCCCGGCCTCTCCGGCAATGGTGAAAGCGCCCCGGACGTGTGTGAACCGGCGGAGGAGGGGCGTCCGCAGCACCGGGAGCCCGCTGAACTGTCGGCGGCGCTCAAGCTTTTCGACGGGCTGTTGAACGCCTCGGATACGGAGGGCGCCGCGAGCGCGCTGGCCCAATTGCGCCCGCAACTCGACGAGTGGACGCGGCTGGAATGCGACGCGAAGCTGGCCACGCGCCTGCGCCAGCCGCACCCCGCCAAGGCAGCCTTGCATGCGCTCTGCCTCGGGCCCGCCCAAGCCACGCGTGCGCTCGTCGGAGCGGCGAACTCCTTTTACGAAGCAGGATGGGGCGCGGATGTGGAGAAGGTCTTCCGCCTCGCCTGCGATGAGCCGGGCTGCAATCCTGAAGTGGGCACGCTGTTCGCCGAGCGCATCGTCCAGCACAAGGCGTGGGCGAGGCGGAAGGAAGTGTACGCGCTGCTGGAAAAAGGAGAGCTGGGACGGCACGCGTTCGTCGTTTACACCAACGCCCTCGGCGAGCGCAAAAAAGTCGATCTCCTCAAACGCCTGCTCGACCGCTACGGCAAATGGCTGCGCGCGGACATCCGCACCTGGGCCGCAGTCGGCTACGCGCTCACGGCCTGCGGCGAATACCGACGCACCGCGCAATGGATGAAAGACTGGCGCTCGCAAAAGGAGATCGCCCCGTGGCATCTCTACAACCTCGTCCTCTCCCTCCGGCATTGCGGACACGACCGCGAGGCGCGCGCCATCAGCCTCCACGCCATCGCCATGCCGCAGCAGGACGACAGCCGCAGCGACCATCAGCTTTGGCTCGCGCTCGACGATGCGCTCGAAGGCAACATCGTCTCCTCCGAAGCGCGGCTCGCCGAATTCGACGGTCACGGCCTCAAAGACTGCGCCCGCCTTCTGCGCATGATGGTGCGCAGCATCACCGACGTGCGCGAGTCCCCGCCCGCCGACCGGCGCGCGGAGTTCCGCTCGGCGAAGCGCCGCATGCTTCGCGATTTTCGGGAAAAAATCGGACGCGGCCCGGCGGAGTTGCGCCGCGCCTATCGCCGCACCGTCCGGCGCATGGCGAAGGACGCACTCGCGTGGCCGGGCCTTTCGGCGTTCGTCGGGCCGCTCATGTGGCCTGCTTTTATGAAGCGCATCGGCTTTTGACCGGGGCATGATCGCGCCGGAGTTTTTGCTCGAAGCGTATCGGCGCGGCATTTTCCCGATGGCGATGGACGACGGCGAGATCGGCTGGTTCTCTCCCGACCCGCGCGCAATCATCCCGCTCGACGACCACTTTCACATCCCGCACGGACTGCGGCGGGCGCTGAAAAGAAACCGGTTCGAGCTGCGCTTCGACACCGTGTTTGGAGAAGTGATGCACGCTTGTGCCGATCGCGGCGAGACGTGGATCAGTGGGGAGATCATCGAGACTTACTGCGAACTGCACCGGCTCGGCTTCGCGCATTCGGTCGAAGCGTGGCTCGACGGAGAACTGGTCGGCGGACTTTACGGCGTGTCGCTCGGAGGCGCGTTCTTCGGCGAGTCGATGTTTCACCGCCACACCGACGCGTCGAAAATCGCCCTCGTCGCGCTCGTCGAGCGTCTGCGCGAGCGCGGCTACAAGCTGCTCGACACGCAATGGCTCACGCCGCATTTGCAAACCTTCGGCGCGTGCGAAATTTCCCGCGCGGCCTATCTGCGTCGCTTGGCTGCGGCGATGCAGCGCGCCTGCGCGTTCCGATGAAAAGTAGCGCAAGCCTCTGGCTTGCCGACCCAAAGTAGCGCAAGCCTCTGGCTTGCCGACTCAAGCCAGAGGCTTGAGCTACCATGAATCGGCTAGGACAGTTTTACTTCGCTCCGGCTCGTTCTCACTCGTAAAAAAACTGCGCCGTGGCCTGGCACGCCTTGTCCGATTTCACCCGCACCCAGCGTGCCGAGTAGCCCTGCGGGAACTCGTGCGTGATCGTTTTTCCCGCTGGCACTTCGATCGTCTTGTATTCGTGAAAAAATCCGGCGGCACTGAAGTCGATCTCGATCGTCACCCGCACGGTTTCCTTCGCGCCGTGCGAGAGCGTGACCGACTTCTTGTCATAGCGGGTCATCAGATACGGGTCGCTGGCGAGGTTTGCCTCGACGGGGGTGTTCAACCACGGACCGCCGTGTCCATGCGGCTTCCCGAGCTTCCACAAATCGTCGATGTCGCCAAACCACACGCCTGCCGCCTCGTTCGCCGCGAAGAAATGCCCGTCCGGCTTCGCGTCTCCGCGTGTTCCGGCCAGCGCCAGCAGCCCGCGCCACGAGCAGAAATCCGTGATCACGGTCCCGAGGCCGCGGGCGCGCTCGCGGAGTGGGATGGAAAAGATTGGCGCATGGTCGAGTCGCGGCAACGAGCCGATGCGTCACCGGGCAAAGCTTGCGTGAAGGCGACGATCCGCACCGAATCGGCGCTCTTTGCAAACCGCGAAACCGCGCTACCTTTTCCACCCATTTCACGACCCATGGCCAAGAGCATCATCGACCCGGAGCGTCTTCAGAAAATCCAGTTCAGCAACGACGAAATCGCGCGTTACTCGCGCCATCTCATCATGCCCGAAGTCACGCTCGAAGGGCAGAAGCGGCTGAAAGCGTCGAGCATCCTGTGCATCGGCGCGGGCGGCCTCGGCTCGCCGATTGCGCTTTATCTTGCGGCGGCGGGCATCGGCCGCATCGGCCTTGTCGATGGCGATGTCGTCGATTTTTCCAATCTCCAGCGCCAGATTTTGCACGGCACGAAAGACGTGGGCCGGAAAAAATTGAACTCCGCGCGCGACCGCATTCGCGAGGTGAATCCCAACGTGCAGATCGATCTGCACGACACTTATTTCCGCAGCGACAACGCCCGCGAAATCGTCGAGCCGTACGACATCGTCATCGACGGCACTGACAATTTCCCCACGCGCTATCTCTCGAACGACATCTGCGTTTTCCTGAAAAAGCCGAACGTCTATGGCTCCATCTTCCGCTTCGACGGGCAATGCACCGTCTACGCGCCACACCTCGGCGGGCCGTGCTACCGCTGCATGTTTCCCGAACCACCGCCGCCGGGCATGGTCCCGAGTTGCGCGGAAGGCGGCGTGCTCGGCGTGCTGCCCGGCATCATCGGCGTCATGCAGGCCATCGAGGCGATCAAGCTCATCATGGGCATCGGCGAATCGCTCATCGGGCGGCTCGTCCACTTCGACGCGCTCAAGCTCAAGTTCCGCGAGTTTAAGCTGCGCCAGGACCCGAAATGCCCGGTCTGTTCGGCCAACCCGACCATCACCGATCTGATCGACTACGAACAATTCTGCGGCATCCCACAAGCCGCCGCCGCCGAAGCCGCGGAAGCGCCCATCCCGACGATCACGGTTCTGGATTTGAAAAGTAAAATCGACCGCAAGGAAAAGTTCGTGCTCCTCGACGTGCGCGAGCCGTTCGAGTGGGACATTTGCCATCTCGACGGCGCGAAGCTGATCCCCGTCGGCGAACTCCCCTCACGCATGAGCGAACTCGACAGCGCCGACGAGATCGTCATCCATTGCAAAAGCGGAATGCGCAGCGCGAAAGCCGTGCGCCTCCTGCAGGAAGCCGGCTTCGCCAAGCTGCACAACGTCGAAGGCGGCATCACCGCATGGGCCGAGCAGATCGACGAAAGCGTGCCGAAATACTGAGCGCGTCGCGAAACGGTCGCGCGGTTATTGCCAAACCTCGACTAAATCTAGTTAGGTGTGTTACGCGCATCTATGTTGAACCGAGCCGATCCAGCTTCCGCAGCGAAAGTCTTTACCGACTTATTCCCAAATCCGGCTATTCGGCAGTCATGCATCCAGTTTCTAGCTGATTCCGTAGCCACGGCTCACGCGGCTAATCCGAACAGATGGGCTATTACACTTTCTGAGGACATGATTCGCCTCAATGTGTGCCGTATCGAGGCTCTCACCTTCTTCCCGGATTTGGTTCA
>JANXWU010000422.1 GCA_025350985.1 Spartobacteria bacterium
GCGATGACGAGCGGCAGGCGTATGCTTTCCTCATACATCAGCCACTTGTCCGCCAGCCCGCGGTCGCCGGCGAACCAGCCGTTGTCCGAGGTGAAAATCACGACCGTATTCTTCGCCAGCCCGCTCTTTTCCAGCGTCTCGACGATACGCCCGACTTCGCGATCGATCCCGCTCACCAGCCGGTCGTAATCGCGCATCGTCCGCTGAAACATTTCGTCGGTGGCAAAGCGCCGCGCCCAGCGATTGCGACCCTCCGACTTCTGCACAAACTCCGGCAGCCGCTGGAAAAACTCGTCGTTCGCCGTCGGCGATTTTGGAATCGTCTCGCTCGCGTAAAGCGACTCGTCGCGCAGGTCAGGCTGGAACTCGCGCGGCTTCCCGTCGCGCGCGTGCGGCGCATTGAAACTGAGCGAGAGACAGAACGGTTTTCCTTTCTCGCAACCGCCGAGAAATTCGAGCGCCTGATCGCCGAAACGCGCCGTCGCATGAGTCTTCGTGGGATCTTTCGGGTCGATGAAAAATGCGCCCGCCTGCCCCGGCAACCCGCGCCAGTAGTCGAACGCCGCGCCTTTCGCCGCAATCGCCGCCGCGTTGCCGACTCCGAATTTCCCGATGAAACCGGTGCGATAACCCGCGTGCCGCAGCAGCGCTGGATAGGTCTGCGCCCAGTTCGCATCGGTCAGCGGCGTCGCAAAATCGCTGATCCCGTGCCGGCGCTCGTGCTGCCCGGTGAAGATCGACGCGCGGCTCACGCAGCAGATGGAACTCGTGCAAAATTGATTCCGAAAGAGCACCCCGCGCGCGGCCAGCCGGTCGATATTCGGCGTCTGCACGACCTTGTCGCCCATGCACCCGAGCGAGTTCCAGCGCAGGTCATCAGTGAGGATGAAGACGAAGCTGGGTGGCTGATCCGCGGCGCGTAACGTGGCAAGCGCCGCGACGAAAAACATGGCCGTGAGCAGCGACCGGATCACCATCGGGAATTTAGATTTTCGCATCGTGAACATGTCGTTAGGTTGCCATCCGTATTTGAACCCGAAAATCAAAATCGGAACCTGCGCGTGGTGTTTTGATGACTGGCGCGGCTCGTTTTATCCGCCGCATCTTCCGCACAGCCAGTGGCTGGAATTTTACGCCCGGCATTTTTGCACCGTCGAAGTCGATTCGACTTTCTATCACACGCCGGGGGAGCGCGCGGTGACGCACTGGCTGGAGCGAACGCCCCCGCATTTCCGGTTCGTGTGCAAGGTGCCGCGCGAGATCACGCACGAGGCCAAGCTGCGGGACTGCACGAAAAAAATGGACGCGTTTCTGGATCGCATCGCGCCGCTCGCGGACAGGCTTGGGTGCGTTTTCATCCAGCTCCCGCCCAGCTTTTCGCCGCGCCACGACGAGGGGGCGTTGCGCGATTTCGTCCGGCATCTGCCGCCGGCGTTTCGGTACGCGATCGAGTTCCGCCGCCGCGAATGGCACCTGCCGCGCATCATCGAACTGCTCGAAGAACACCGCATCTGCTGGGTCTGGAACGACACCAGCCCGCTCGCCGAACAGAACCGCGGGCCGTTCGAGTTTCTGCCGCAGACGACGGACTTCCTCTACGTGCGCCTGCTCGGAAATCTGGCGACGAAATACCACGCGCACCCGCACGCCCACCTGCACTCGCGCCGGGATTCGGCCCTGGAAAATTGGGCTTTGAAAATCCAGCGGCACGTCGGGGAGTCGGAGCGCATCTTCATTTTCGCCAACAATCACTTCGAAGGTTTTTCGCCCCTGACCTGCCAGCGGCTGGCACGCCGGCTGGGGCTGGCAATTGATTTGCCGCTGCCGGAAATCGAAGAGCCGCGCGCCGCAAATCCGCAACTCGAACTGCCGATCCTTTGAAGAAACTTTTCGTCGTCATCCGTGTCTTGGAGCGTCTAAAAGGTCGGCGCGCGCGTGGTGAAAGCGCTGCGGGAATGCCGCGCACTCCAAGGCACTTGGCGCGGAAAGAGTGCGGCAGCTTAGCATTGCGGCGCAGCCGCTTTGGAGTGCGGCGCGTCCTCGCGCCGCTTTCCACACGCATCAAGACTTTTTTAGACACCCTCTACGAGCGTGTTGAATAAGTCTCCCACGGAGCGATGGACGCGCGCCTTTTGAAGGAATCTGGAAGCCATGAACCCAGGAAGACCGGAATTTTCAGACGCTCTTTTCCTGGCTTCCTGGCTTCCAGATTCAACTTTTTCCACAGGCTCTTAGCACTAGCTTAGCGCGGTCGTTGAGCCGCCCCGCGAATCATGTATTCTGAAGCCTCCCGATGAGCCGATATAACACCTACCAATCCAACGCCGCCGAAGTGCCGATCATGCGCAGATGGTTCGTGCGCGCGGCCATTGTGTCGGTGCTGCTGCATGCCGCGCTGTTCATTTATTTCCGGGCGACCAAACTCGAACGCTACACCTCCTACACCTATCGCCTCGTCCCGCGCGCGTTCAGCCTAGGCCACGCGGAAATCGACGCGAAGCTGCTCAAGGACGATGAGGAAAAACCGGCCGTGCCCAAAAAAGCCGAGCCGGAGGCGAAACCTCTCCAGCCGTTGCCGGATGAGAAGGACTCGTTTGAAAAAATGCTGACCGAGGCGCGCGTCCGGCCGTCGGCACCGGAGGAACTCAAACCGATCGTCAACGAACGGCCAAAAGTCGAGGCCTCCAATTTGCAGGCCATGGCCAAAGCCCAGGACGACAAACGCGCGCTCGAACACGAACTCGACGCCGTGCGCGACCAACTCATCAAGGATAAGCCCAAGGTCTCCAATCAGTCCTTTCTCAACCTCGCCGAAGCCACGCACAAAAACGCGACTGGCACCGCAACGGGCGCAAAGAGTTACAGCAACCTCGACGCGCTGCTTGGTGCCGGCACCCTCAAAGGTGCGGTCGCCCCGTTGAACCTTCCCGGCGGCGCGCTCTTCGCCTTCAACAGCGCCGACCTCCTGCCACAGGCCGAGGAGATGCTGCGCAAACTGGCGGCGCTTATTGAAAAAAATCCACGCGCCACCTTTGTTGTCGAAGGCTTCAGCGACTCCATCGGCGAAGAGACTCCGCTGGGCCACGGGCACAACATCGATCTTAGTCAGCGCCGGGCCGACGCCGTGAAAAACCATCTCATCACGCGCCTGCACATCGCTCCCTCACGCATTGAGTCGCGCGGCTACGGCAGCACGAAATACATCGTGCCCCCGAGCGGAGACGCCGATAAGGAAGCGCAAAACCGCCGTGTGGAAATCGTCATCCACACCCCGCTGTAATTGCTTGGAGCAAACCCCCGAAGGTTCGTAGGGGGACTTTGCTCAAAACAGTCCGCGCCCACCGCCACCCGCTCCGCCCCCAGGTAAAAAGAAAGTTCCAAATCTCACTTGCAAACTTCCATAGGGGTTAGGCGTTGCGGCCATAGCAGTTTGTCAAAATCGTCGCGTTCAATTTCGGCGTCATTGAGGATTTGGTTGAACA
>JANXWU010000374.1 GCA_025350985.1 Spartobacteria bacterium
CTCGCGCGCGTGATCGGCAAAGATAAGGCCAGCGGGCACGATGTCCTCAACCTGCGCCCTTACCCCGCCACCTTTTTGGGCAGCAGCGAGATGACGCTGATGGACATGACCCTCGCGTACACCCTTTTCCCCAACGCCGGAAAGCGGCCCGAAAAGCCGATGCTCGTCACCAAGATCGAGGAAAAAGACGGCCGCATCATCTATCGCGCAAAAGCCATCATGCGACCCGCGCTGAAGGAAACCACGGCCTACGAAATCCATTCGTGCCTGTCCGAAGTGCTGGAGTGGGGCACCGGGGACAAAGCCTATTCGCAATTCGCACTCAAAAAATTTCCGCTCGGTGGAAAAACCGGCACGGCTTACAATTTCACCGACGCCTGGTTTTTCGGATACACCAGCGCCGTGACCTGCGGGGTGTGGGCGGGGTTCGATGCACCGAAGCCCATTTATCGCGGCGCGTTCAGCAACGAAGTGGCGCTACCGGTCTGGGTCGATATGATGAACGCGACGCTGGCACGCTATCCCGCCCGGGAAATCGCGCCGCCGCCGGGATTGAAAAAAATTGAGGTCTGCCGCATCTCCGGCTGTCTCGCCACCGAGCGTTGTGTCGAAGAAGTTGAGGACAAGGCGACGGGCGAGACGGTCCCTCAGCGCACGACTTTTTTCGAGCTGGCGACGGCGGAACAAATGCCCAAACAACTCTGTCCCGTCCACAGCGACAACGCGCAATTCGTCGTCGCGGCGACGGCTCCCAAATCGGGCCGGCAGGAAGTCCGGCGCGCCTTGCCAGTCGTGCCGTCGGACGTGGTTTTGGTGCAGTTAAAAGGGCCGACCGTCATCGGCGAAGACCCGTACACGGTGATTAAACCGGCACAGCCCGTCTCGCCCGCGGAGGGAGAAACCGCCATCCCGCCCGACCCGACGCGGAAGCTGGAAAGGATCAAGCCGCCGGAAGAAATGGAAGTACGCCGTGCTGTCACCGTCCGGCCTGCCGACGCGCCGCCCCCCGAATCGCTGATCAAAATCGATCCTCCGGCGGCGCTGCAATTTCAGTAAACTGCCGGGCGAAAAATCGGCTGCTTCAACCAGCGGCTCCACTCCTCTGAGTGGCAGGGTTGCTGCTATTCGCAAACCCGTGTCCCGCGCCCGTTCGGCGGCGGAGACCTCCTATTCTCCGATGACCGCAAACGCAGACCACAGCCCTCGCATCCTCGTCATCGACGACAAGGAAGCGAACTGCCGGCTGCTGCGAAAGATTCTGGCGGGCGCTTTGATCGGAGATGTGATGTGTGTGGCCGACGCGCGCCAGGCGGCGGCGGCTTTTGCAAAATTCGCGCCCGACCTCGTGCTGCTTGATTGGCATTTGCCGCAACTCGACGGCCCGACCGTCCTCCAGCAAATCCGCTCGCTAAACACCGAGGGCACCTTTCTGCCGATCATCGTTCTCGCCGGCGGGATGAACGCAGAGTTGAAAAATACGGCCTTGCTCGCCGGTGCCGCCGACTGCCTCGCGACACCGTTCGATCACGCCGAAATCTTGCTGCGCATCCAGAACCTCGCCGACCTGCGCGCGGTGCAGATCGAGTTAAAAGAGCAAAACAAAACGCTCAAAAAAAGGATGCGGGAGCGGACAGTCAAACTCGATCAGGCGTTGAAAAAACTCGAAGGCGCCCAGGAAAAAATCGTGCAAGGCGAGCGGCTCGACGCTTTGCGAGGAATGGCTCGGGGGATGACGCTCGATTTTCAAAAACCGCTCGGCACCATTCTTGGCTGCGGCGAGCTCGTTTACAGCAAGTGCCGGGAGGAAGTGAAGAATCAGGCGCTCGCGGGAACGATGCAGGCCATCCTCGCGGCGGCGCGCGACTGCGTGCAGACCGTCAACCGGCTCGGCGAGTTCCAGCGGCCCGGCGAACCAAGTGACATCCGCGCACCCGTGGACGTGAATGCACTGGTTCGCAACGCCCTCGCCATCACCGAACCGCGCTGGAAAAATGAGGCCTCCGAACGCGGCGCCATCTTCCGGGTGCAGGCCGATTGTTCAGGCACGCTCACGATCACCGGCAGCGGCGGCGAATTGCGCAATGCGGTCGTGCAATTAGTCGCCAACGCCATCGAGGCGATGCCCGGCGGCGGCACGCTGACCGTCCGCAGTCGCCAGGAAGAGGAACGCGCCGTCATCGAAGTCATCGACACCGGCGTTGGCATGACGCCCGAAACGCGAGCGCGTTGTCTTGAACCATTTTACACGACCAAAACCGGCTCCGGGGCGGGATTTGGACTCGCCATGGTTTACGGGTGCGTCACGCGTCACGACGGCGAGATGGAGATTGAAACCACGCCCGGTGCAGGCACGACGGTCCGGCTCGTCCTTCCGTTGAGCCCGTCCAAAAAACAAAACTCCGCTGACCCAG
>JANXWU010000406.1 GCA_025350985.1 Spartobacteria bacterium
CACCGGCTCCATCACGCTCAATGTCTCGATGTCGCCGCGCATCCTGGTCGACACCCCGACCCTTTCCGTTTCGCTGCCGCAGGGGGCCGGGACCACGTCGCAGTCCTTCCAGATCCGCAATGTCGGCACCGGAACGCTGAACTGGTCGCTGACCTCCAATCAGCCCTGGCTCTCGGTGGGATCGCCGACCAGCGGGGCCCTGGCGTCCGGCACGGCGTCTCCGGCGGTGGCCGCCGTCAATTCGACCGGCCTCGCGCCGGGCGTCTACACGGGGACGCTGAGCGTGACGGACGCGGCCGCGGGGAACAGTCCCTACACCGTCACGGTGAATCTCACGGTGCTGGGGGTCAGTTGGGTGTCGCCGCCCTCGGCAGGGTATGTGGCGGGCGCGCCGATCACGGTCTCCTGGACGCTCACGTCGGGGAGCCTTAGCGCGACGCACAATGATGTCCACCAATGGACGACTCAGCCCTGGACCGGATATACGGTGTCGGACCAGCCGGGCCCGGCCGGGACCTACACCGCGACCTTCAGCGCCCCCTACGTGAGCGTGCCGACGGTCTGCTACATCGGCGCCCACGCCATCGTCGGAATCTGGACTGTGCAGAGCCCCGTTCAGACGGTGCTCGTAACGCCATCGCAGAGCGTGATCACGCTGTATCAGACCGCGGCGAGCTTCGCCGCCTCGCTGGGCAGCAGCACGACTCAATCGACGACGACTACGATCGCGGCGGGGAACAACCTGCCGCTGGACTGGTCCAGCTATTCGGACGCGGCGTGGCTGACGCTCTCGCCGTCCTCCGGCTCGCTGCAAGGGTACGCCGGCGCGACGCTGGGCCTTTCGGCAAATCCGACGGGACTGGCCGTGGGCACCTACATCGGTCACGTTTCCGTCTACGATCCGTCCGCGTCGAACAGCCCGCAGACGCTGACGGTCTCGCTGACGATCGGGTCGGTGGCCTGGGCGACGCCTCCTTCGGGAACCTACGCCTCCGGACAGTTGATCACCGCGTCGTGGACGGCGTCGGTCGGCAGCCAGACTACGACGTCCAACGGCGTGCACTACGGCCCCTCCAACCCGCCCGCGGGGGTCTATGAAGAGGATGCGCAGAACGGGGGATCGGGCGCGTACTCGGTGGAGTTTCCGGCGCCGATGGTGAGCTCCACCACGACGATGTACTTCTGTCCCCACGTGACCGTGCTGGGCACGGACATCCTGGGACCAGTGGTCAGCGCCACGATCACCGCGCCCTCGGGTCCCTACCTCAACCTGAGCGCGCCGACCCTGAGCTACAGCGGCATCCTGCCCGGCGCCGCGCCTGCCGCGCAGTCGGTGACCGTCTCCAACGCGGGCAGCGGGACTCTCACCTGGAGCGCGGTCAGCAATTCGTCCTGGCTGGGCATCGGCACGCCGTCCGGATCCCTGTCGGCGGGCGCCTCGCAGCCGGTCTCCGTTACCGTCGACGTCACCGGGCTTAGCGCCGGCGTCTACGGTGGTACGCTGACGTTCACGGCTGCGGGAGCCGCCAACTCGCCGCGGACGCTGCCCGTGATAGTGATCCTCACGCAGAAACCAGGCCTGTCGCTCAACGGCAGCCCCAGCCTGACCTTCAGTGCCCAGCAGGGGGCGACGTACGTCCCGTCGCAGTGGTTCACGCTCAGCAATTCAGGCGGTCAGGTTCTGCATTGGACCGCGACCAAGTCCGCAGCCTGGCTGTCGCTCACGTCGACGTCGGGCCAGCTCAGTAGCGGATACGGGACGACGATCCATGCCCAGGTCAACCCGACGGGGTTGGCGCCGGGAACCTACACGGACACGATCAGCCTCTCGGATCCTGCGGCGTCCAATGGCCCCGTCACGGTGCCCGTCACGCTGACCGTGGCAGGCTCCGCTCCGACAATCGGGACATCGCTGGCCTCCGTATCGGTGACCGCCGTGGTCGGCCAGGCCTATACGCCGGGGACCTATGTCAACATTCTGAATACTGGGGGCGGGGTCCTGAACTACTCGATCACCTCCAATGCTCCGTGGCTGAGTTTCTCCCCCTCGGCGGGGCAGGCG
>JANXWU010000435.1 GCA_025350985.1 Spartobacteria bacterium
AAAGGTCACGGTTGAACGCGTTCAGGCGTGTTCAACTTCCGTAAGGGAATCATTTTCATCCACAGATTACGCAGATTTTCACAGATTAATTTACCCGGAAGCAGTCTGCGCTTTTAAAAAAATCTGCGTCAATCTGTGAAATCTGTGGATTCCTCTTTGTAGTTTAGTTGATGTTCACGCAGTGCGAACAAGCCCTAATTATTTCGGCACCTCCTCTGGTCTTTGTAGAATCGGGATCTCCGGAGTTCGCGCCAACTTTTTAAGCTCAGGATTCACAACGCCGAACTGATCCATCGGGAAATTCTGAAACCCGAGTGTGAGCGCGGGGGAACCGTCCTTCACCGTGAAATCGCCGTGCTCGGGATCGGTGAACAGCGCGTCGGCGACGAGTGAGTGTGCGTCGCGCCCGCTTCGCTGCTGCAACTTCGCCGCGGGCGCGGTCGTCGTCGCGCCACTTTCGTGGAGCAGATTGAAGTCGATCGCCTTGCCCCACGGCTCCTTCATTTTCACCGGACGATACGGCGCGAAGACGATGTTGTTTTGGAAAATGTCCTGACTGTTTCCGTACCAGACATGCGGGTGCAGCGAGTTGTTCACGATCACGTTGTTCTCGACGATGCGGTAAAAACCCTCGCGCAGTTTAAGGCCGCCATTCAGGCAGAGGTTGCCGCGGATTTCATAGTGCGTGGAGCCGTCGTCGAGGTCGATGTCCCAACCGTGATCGCACCGCCAGCGATTGAAGCGTAGCGCGGTCGGGCGGAATGCGTCGGCACGCGGAAAGTCCCTGTCCTTGCCGAGGGTGATCGTGTTCAAGTCCACGCCGCCAAGTCTCCAAAAACGGTCGCGACCCCACGAGTTGAACGCCCCGTGATCGCCCGTCTCCTGCACCGTGTCGAACACGTCGCACAGTTCAATGATGTGCCCGCCCCAGCAGCCGTCGCCGATGTTGATGCCCGCGCGCGGCACGTCGTAAATCGAGCAGTGGCGCACGTTGACCGACATCGCCATGTCGATCTCGATGGGCGCGGTTTGTTTCTCGAACTGTCCGGTTTGGTAAATGAGACAGTCCTCCACCAGACAGTCGCCGGGATAATTCTCCGTCTTCGGTCCGGCGGCTTTGTCGATGTCCGCGAACTCACGCTGGTCTTTCCAAAACAGCGGCACCCGCACGGCATCCAAGCCGCCGACAAACGCGATGCCGTTCGCGCCGGCTTTGGCGATGTGGCAGGTCAGGACTTGCGAGCGCTTGTTGTAGTTGCTCATGAACACCGCGTTGCCGCCGACCTGATCGACAAAACATTTTTCGATCACGCAATCCTCGGTGCCGTTGAAAAACACCGCGCCGCCGCGATAAATCGTCCAGTCGCTCCGCAGCAGCGGCTCCCTGTTTTCCATGAACGTGCGCGCCGCGTGGCGAAAGGTGAAGCCGCGCATGAAAATGTATCGGACCGACCGCTCCTGATCGCCGCGAAACTCGACGAGATGCCGAAGCCGCACGCCTTCGACGGTCGCCTTCGCAAGGTCGAGTCCCGCCGGCGGGTAAAAGAAAAGCGTGTTCGTTTTCGCATCGAGGAACCACTCGCCCGGTGCGTCGAGTTCCTCGAAAATGTTTTCCACAAACCGATATTCCCGGTGCATCGCCGACGGCCGATTGTTCTGCCAGCCGCCTTCGTAGGTGACGTTGCCTTGGGCGTCCTTGCCCGTGATGACCCAGTGCATGTCGCCCCACTTCGCGGCGTGCAGCGCGTGGATGAATCCGCCTTTTGGATCAGCCCACTTCGCCGCGCGCTCCGTGCTGATCGCGTCCTTCGCGTATCCATTATAGATGCGCACCTTCGGATCGAAGTTCGGATAACGCGCGAGAATCTGCCGCTCGCCATTGACGAAAAGCTGATCGGTCGCGAAGCCCGCCGGCACTTTTGCTTTCATGATTCCGTCGCGAAAAGGTTCCCACGCCAGCTCTAGTTTCACGCCCCCGCTGATCACCGGCGTCTCGCCCTTCACCGCCTGCCAGATGTTTTCGTCGTGGATCACGCCCGAGTCTTCCGCGGTG
>JANXWU010000446.1 GCA_025350985.1 Spartobacteria bacterium
AGCACCGCTTCGAGCAGACGCCCCAAGTTTTCGATTTCCTCGCGTGGAAACAAGTTCGGGCGAAACAGCCAGACAACTTCCAACCGCCCGCCTTCCTCGGTGATTTCGCACGCGAGATGAAAGCGTGCGGTGCCCGTCGAGCGCATCCGCAGCCTGGCCGAAAGACCGGGCAGCGCGACATCCGGGACCGGGTGATTTTGCAAAGCGAAACGAACCTCGAACACGGGATTGTGCCCCGGTGCCGGCGCGTCGCCGATTGCCTGCACCAGCTCCGCGAAAGGCATGGCGTGGGCGAAGGCATCGACCGTCGATTCATGCACGGCGCGCAGGCTCGCGGCGAAGGGGCGGTCCCGGTCCACCTTGGCGCGCAGCGGCACGATGCCGGCGAAGTAGCCCATCGTCTCCCGCGTCGCCTCCCGGCCGCGATTCGCCACCGGCGTGCCGACCACGATGTCCTCGCGGTCCATCCATTCGGAGAGCGCGATTTGAAAGGCCGTGAGCAGCGTGCTGAAAAGCGTGGCACCGTGGCGGCGTGCGAGTTCGCGCGCCGAGTCGGCGAGTTCGGATGGCAGATGGGAGACGATCCGCTGATGCGCGCCGGAAGCGGTTTGCGGCCCTTCAAGCTCGGGCCAGAAGCGCTCTGTTCCGGCGAGGTATTTTTTCCAAAAAGCAGCGCGCGTCGCGAGTTCCGCGGGCGTCCAGAAGGCGCGTTCGGCGGCCCCCCACGCGGTGTAGGTGAGCGGCACCGGCGGCAGCGCGTCGCGCACGCCCCGTTTTTCCAGCAGGTACGCCACCACCAGATCTTGCACGAAAACGCCGAGGGTCCAGCCATCGGCGATGGCATGGTGAATCGCAAAGGCCAGGACGTGGTCGTCGGCGGCACGCGAGAGCAGGGCGACGCGGTAAAGTGGTCCTTTAACTAAGTCGAACGGTTCGCGAAAAATCTCCTGCGCCAGCTCTTCCACCGCCGCGGGCGCGTGCTGCGTGGAGGGAAGTTCGCGGCTGCAAAAACTGGCCGGGCTTTCTGGGCGAATCATCTGCACGGGCCGGTCCTTGCCGGGCAGGAATGAAATGCGCAACGCCTCCTGCCGCTGCACCACGCGCGTGATCGCCGCCTCGCAATCGTGCGGCGTGATCGCGCCCCGCACTTCGATGAGACAGCAAATATGATTCGCGGTGTCCGCCGCCGGAACCGGCGAAGCTTCCCATAATTCCCGCTGGGGATGGGTCAGCGGATGGAGATTCATCGCTCCCTTCGCCAGTCGTTCCCTGAGCAGTGCGCGCTTGTCGGCTGACATTAGCTTTTCAACTCATCGGAGACGGTCTCGCCACCGAGTAATTGGTCGATGTCTTCATCGGAGAGCGCGTCCAAATCCACTTCGCCAGCCGATGCGACTTCGACCGGTTTCGGCGCGATTGGTGGCACGACTTTTCCGCCGAGGTGACCGGCGATCAGCGTCGCGATTTGACCGATCGTGCGCGCACGCATCAGGCTGGTGGGCGGAAGGGCGACCCCGATGGCGGCTTCGAGCGAGTTCTCGATTTCCACGCCCATGAGCGAATCCAAGCCGAGGTCGGTGAGCGGTTGATCGTCGCGCAGGCTGTCCGGCTTCACGCGAAGCACGGAGCCGACGACTTCGCGCACGGCCTGGCCAATGACCGCCTCTTTTTCGGCAGCCGCGGCTGACTCGATTTTTAACCGCCAGTCGCCCGGCCCGCCGCCAGTCTCCTGATTTTCCACCGACGCCAGAATCCGCTCCAGCAAAGGGTTCTCCTGCATGCTGCGGAAAAACTGCCGCCACTTCGCCCAGTCCACGCGGATCGCCATAACCTGCGGATGGCCGGCGACGAGCGATGATTCCATGAGCGACATGACTTCACCCGGCGAGAGTTCCGTCGTGCCCTGCCGCGCGAGGAATTCGGCCACGCGTTCGTTGCGCGCGACGTAGCCTTCGCCACCGAGCACGCCCCAATTCATCGTGAGGGCCGGCAGCCCGAGCGCCTGGCGGTGATAGGCCAGCGAATCGAGAAAGGCGTTCGCCGCGCTGTAATTTCCCTGCGCGGGATTTCCGAAGATGCTCGAGACGGACGAATACATCACGAAGCAGTCGAGCGGGAGGTCGCGGGTGCCTTGGTGCAGCAGCCATGCGCCATACGCCTTCGGGGCGATGACAGTGCGCATCCGCTCGCGCGTGAGCGCGGAAAGCGGCGCGTCGTCGATGACCATCGCGAGATGAAAAAGGCCGCGCAGTGGCTGAGCGCCCGCGCGGATTTCCGTGAGCAGTCTCGTCACGTCCGCAGGCGAGCCCGCGTCCGCTTTGACAATCCGGACGGCGATCCCGCGAGCGCGCAGATTTTCCACAAAAACTTCCGCGTCCGGCGTGGCCGCGCCGCTGCGGCTGCTGAGCACGAGATGGCGCGCGCCGCCTTTCACCAGCCATTCGGCGAGCACTTTGCCGAAGCCGCCGAACGCGCCGGTGATCAAATAACATCCATCCGGCTTGATCGAAAAAGGAGCCAGCAGCGCTTCGCCGCGCCGCGGAACGAACGGCGCGGGAAACGCCACGACGACTTTGCCAATGTGCCTGCCGCTTGCCATCAACCGGAAAGCCGCCTCGACGCGGTTCGCGGCGAAGGAACGGAACGGCAGCGGACGAAGCGCGCCCGCTTCCACCAGTCCGGCGAGTTCGACGAGCATCTGCCGCGTCAATTCCTCGTCGCCGTGAAAGACCGCATCCATCGCGACGACGTGAAACGACGCATTGCGACGCAACGACCAGAGGGGGATGCGGGAGTTTTGATAGATGTCGCGTTTGCCGATTTCGATAAACCGGCCGAACTCGGCCAGACACGAGAGCCCCATCGGAATGGCTTCGGCGGCGAGCGCATTGAGGACGACATCCACGCCACGCCGGTCGGTCAGTTCCATCACCGCTTCCGCGAAATCGCCACGCCGCGAGTCGATGACATGCTTCACGCCGAGCGTCTCGAGCAGAGCGCGTTTGGCCGGGCTGCCAGCGCTCGCAATGACGGTGGCGCCGAGGTGATGCGCGATCTGGATCGCGGCCATCCCGACGCCGCCCGCTCCTGCGTGGACGAGAATGGTTTCACCGCGCCGCAAGTGCGCCACATTTTTCAGCGCGTGCCAGGACGTCATGAAGACGACGGGCAAAGTGGCTGCTTCCTCGAACGACAGGCCGGCGGGAAGGCGGCGAATATCTCCGCCGCGCGCGAGGGTCTGCGTGGCGAGTCCGAACACCGCCAAGCCGAAGACGCGATCTCCCGGCGCGAC
>JANXWU010000457.1 GCA_025350985.1 Spartobacteria bacterium
CTTCGGCTGGCTCATGCAAGCCCGCCGTCTCGCCCGCGACTACGAAACCAACCCCGCTTCCAGCGTCGCCCTCATCCTCGCCCAAGCCTCCAGAATCATGCTCCGCAGGCTCGCTCGCTAGTTTTTAGACAGTCACTTAGGGGCACGGCCTGATTTTTTTCCCAAATGAAACTGCCCGACGGAAAGTTCGACGCTTACATTTTCGATTGCGATGGCACGCTCGCGGACACCATGCCGCTGCACTACACGGCGTGGCGCGAAATCCTGGACGAACTGGGCTGCGACTTTCCGGAGCCGTTGTTTTATGAGCTGGGCGGCGTGCCGGCGCGCGGGATCATTGAGCTGCTCAACGCGCGCCACGGCACGGCCATTCCCGTGGATGAAACGGCGGAGCGCAAGGAGCGGCTTTTTTTGAAAATGATCCATCAAATCGCGCCCATCGAGCCGGTGGTGGCGCTGGTGAAAAGGCTGCACGGCTCCGCGCCGATGGCTGTGGCGTCCGGCGGCTTGCGTCCGATTGTGCTGAAGACGCTGGAAGCACTAGGGCTGGTGGAAAAATTTCAAGCAATCGTGACTTCGGAAGACTACGTCCGCGGCAAGCCGGCGCCCGATCCGTTTCTCGAGGCGGCGCGCCGGCTCGGAGTGGCACCGGAGAAATGTCTCGTGTTCGAGGACACGCCGACCGGCATCGAAGCCGCGAAAGCGGCGGGGATGCAATGGGTGCTCGTCCCGCCGCCGAAACGCACGCCTGTTTAGGCGAACGAGAAACTGCACTCGAAGGGATTCGAACCCATAACCCTCGGTTTCGAAGACCGATGCTCTATCCGGTTGAGCTACGAGTGCTTTTCACAGCAGAAATAACGGAACAGGCGAACTTTATACTTGAATTTTCACGGTCATATTCTACGGTCGCTTCATGAAACACGATTCCGCCGTGAAAACGTGGGAAAAAACAAAGCTTCAAAACTTGGTCCGCCATAAATCCGGCAGGTATTATGCCCGGCTTTTTTTGAACGGCAAAGAGATTTGGAAATCACTCAAGACGGATCATTTTTCCGTGGCGACAGCGCGGCTCGTGGATGCCCAAAAAGAACACAGGGAACGGAAGAGCAGGGGGGCGTCGAGTTCCAGCGCGAAAATGACATTCGGCCAAGCCACCGCACTTCACTTTCAGCATCTCGCCGAAAACGTAAACATCAAGCGTCGCACGCGTCAGTACTGGCGGGAGGTTTTCGTCGCTCTCGAAAAGAGTTGGCCGGGTCTTAATGCGCTGGAGGTTCGCCGCCTCACGCCAGCAGCGTGCCGGGAATGGGCCTCAAAATTCGTTCTGACTCCGGGCCACAGCGGAAAGACGATTAGCTCGACGCGCTACAACGCAACCATTGCTCTCGTGCGGCACATCCTGGACGTGAGCATTGAAAGCGGTGTGATTTACTCGAACCCTGCCTCTATTCTTGTCCGAAAAAGTGTTCCGTCGAAACAACTGACTCTGCCCACGCGCGCGCAATTCGCAGCCTTCATTGGCGAAATGCGGGCGGGTCACAGTCGGGATTCAAAGAATTGCGCCGATCTCGCGGAAGGCTTGGCCTTCACAGGATGCCGCCTTGCTGAATCCACGCAAATCGAATGGCGAGACTTGGATTTTGAGGCGGGCGAAACCCTCGTCAAAGGCGACCCGGAAGAGAGGACGAAAAACAGCGAAATTCGCCGCGTGCCAATGATTCCACAAGCCCGCGAATTATTTAAGCGCATGCGAGCCGATCGCAGTGATGAACCGGCAAACGCAAAAGTCTTCCTCGTGAATGAATGCCAGAAGTCGATGGATCGTGCTGCCAAGAAAATCGGTATGGCTCGCATCACCCATCACGATTTGCGGCATTTTTTCGCGACCGTTTGCATTGAAAGCGGTGTTGATATTCCTACCGTTTCTCGCTGGCTTGGACACAAGGATGGCGGTGCCCTCGCGATGCGCACCTACGGCCATTTGCGCCGGGAACACAGCATTGCTCAAGCGCAGAAAGTCTCATTCGTTCCGATTGCGCCCACCACTCCGAAAGTGGCGGCGTAAGCTGATCAGCATGCTTTCCGCGACAGTCGTTTTGTCAGACGTGCGAGTGCGGCTTCGCGGGCATTGCCGCCCGCAGAATGCACACCGGAAGGCATCGCACCATTCGGGGCTTTTGCGCTTCCCTTTTTCGCCTGCCGTCGTTCCGCGATAAAGCGCCGCCACGCTTCAAGTTTTTTACCCGGCTTTGAAATTTTCGGCTTCACACCGTTGTACACCCCGGCTTTACCAAGGATACGCTCCACCTCTTTTGCCGGTATTAGAATGCGCCCGTATTCTGTAATGGTTTTCACTTTTCCTTTGTAAATCTGCCTGTATCCCCATGTTTGCTCCTTTCCGAAGAGGGCAGCAAATTCACTTGGCGAAAAGGCGACACGTTCCATTGCGGCTATGGCTTGGGAGTTTTCTTCGCTGCGAGCTTCTTTTTCGGTCGGTGAGGAGCCTTTTGTGGCGGCGCATGTCTCCGACCGCCCTACACTCTCGCCAAGGCTGAGGAGAATTACCGCGCGCTCATCCGCCTTGAGCACCCGGACGGCCATGAGAATTCCCCGGAGAGCAATGCCGCAACCGCAGACTTGAACGAAGCCGTTGAATTCTTTCGGGAAAAATTGGCGGGCTGAGAGGCCGCTTGTTTTAGCCTCCTGACTTTGATACAATGCTCGCATGATTCTCTCGGTTGAACTTCCAGATGCGTTTGCCCGCCAGATGCACCTCGACGGTGCGGAAGGGCCGCGCCGCGCGTTGGAGAAGTTTGCTCTGGAAGGCTACCGTGCCGGCGAGCTCTCGCGCGGGCAGGTCAGCGAACTGCTGGATATGGAATTCAACGAAACTGAGCGGTTCCTCAAGGACCACGGTTGCGGTTTGGGGATGAGTTTCGAGGAATACGAACAAGATTCCAACCGTTTGCGGAAGTTCCTCGCACGGTGAGCCTGATCGTCTCAGACACGACTCCGCTCAACTACCTGATCTTGATCGGCCACATTGACGTGCTTCCACGTCTATTCGGAAAATTGCTGGTTCCACCTGCCGTGATTCATGAAATGCGGAATCCTAAAGCCCCGGCAGGCGTTGCCTCTTGGGCGGGCAGCCTTCCCCCGTGGATCGAGGTCAAAGCTCCTCATACGGATTTGCATCTCGGTGTCGGGGCCGGTGAAGACGAAGCCATTTCTCTTGCCCTGGAACTCGGCGATGCCGCCATTCTCATTGACGATAGGAAAGCGCGCACCGTCGCCCAAAGTCACGGTCTTCTCACCATCGGAACCATCCGCATCCTTGACCTCGCCGACGAAGCTGGCTTGCTGGATTTCGAGTCGGCGATTTCCCGGCTGCAAGCCACCACTTTCCATGTTGAAGAAACCTTGCTTGAGCCGGTGCGCGCCAAAGTGCGCGCCCGCAAGGGCGCTTAGTGACCCACTACGCGGCGGATTTTTTCTGCGGGAATTCAATCCGAACGGTTGCAACTTCGTAGCCGACCGATTGCCACGCCATTTTCAAACGGCTGATGTAATGGGATTCCACCCAACCACCGATGAACTTCGTCGGCGCACGGCAGGTGAGAACACCGTTTTCACAGCCCATCACACGCAGCGGTTTCAACCATGAATTCGCGGTGGCCTCGCCGATCTGTTGGCGAAGAAGGTCCAAAGCATTTTCCCACGCTTCCTCCAAAGGTGATTGCTCGATCAACTCAAGCTGTTGCTCTACTTTTGTTTCCACGGCCAGCCGCTTTTCCGTCCTCTCCATGACGAGCATTTCCTTCCCTGTTGGCGCACGCTTGCGACTCAGCCGAAGCCCCGGAAGATCGTTTTTTCCACCAGCTTCCTCAGAGCAAGCGCATAGTGCTTGTAAGCCTGTTGAGACGCCGACTTTTCGTACAGTTTTTTGAAAGATTCCTGCCAACTGCCAGTCGGTCCGCCAGTCGCTTTCTTTGCGTAGAGATAGAGCCAGCGTTCGACACTTCCAGATATGTCGAAGTAGCGTTTGTCGAGCGTCAAAACGTGAAAGTCTTGAATGCTCTCAAACAGCCATTCGGCCAGAACGACCTCCACACCGCGAACTTTGCCGTCTTCTTCCGTCATCTCCCATTCTGAAATCCACGAGAATTGTTTCACCCGGTCCCTTCGGTTGTTCTCAGAGCGGATCGTTGTTTCAATATTCGTCGTTTTGAGTCGGTGCAAAGCCTCTTTAAGCCGTGTGTATGCTGTCCCATGCGGCGCTTTGTTCATCCATGTGAAAAACTGGTAAGGCGTAAAACAGATGCGCCTTGTTAGCTCCATTCCGAGGCGCTTGCCTTCGATCCATTGCGAGATTGCGAAAATAATCAGGTCTTGGTCGTGAATAGTGGCGATGCCGTGTTCAGAGCTTCCCGTAATCCGAACCGTTTCCACCTGCTTCGTCTTCAAATTCACGAATTCATGTTCAATCGGGTCAATTCGATTTGGCGTGAGACTAAACCAGCATCGGGACATTAGGTCTATCTGGTCTTTTGCAGCGATGTCAGACACGGAAGCGGTAAACCGCTTTAAGTCCTGATGCTTCTCAATTCCGCCATCCACTTTCCGCCCCATAATACGTGCATATCAGAGTTGAGGATGAAATACAATATCGGGGGGCCAGCGACCTTATCACTGAATTCAACCGCAGAAGTCCGTGAATGAGGTCTGCCGAACCCAAGGTATCGGGGGGTGAGCGACCCCATCGGGGCAGCGACGACCAACTATCGGGGGGCCAGCGACCTTTCTATCGGGGAAGCAACGACTCACTATCGGGGACCCAACGACCCGAATGTGCTTCAACGCCTTATCCTGTGTGCGTTTCCCAAAGCTAAACTTACTTAAAACATATACTAAACACTTAAACGCACCCGGCAGGCAGTGAGCCTTAGATGGGCTCGCCTGCCGGTTGCTTCCAAAGAAAGAAATTCTTGCCGGCAGCGGACGCCTGAGTTTGCGACTATGTCGGGCAAGCGAACTGGCAAGCCAGTAAGCCAGCGATGTTGCAAGCCAGCAACCACAGTCAACAAAATGGACATGCTTTGCAGTTGTAAGGGCGCGCCGCTATCACTCGTTACCGTTCCTCTTTATCGTGCAAAGCGAGGGACAAATGATTTATGCGCTTGCGAATTCAAAGGGCGGAGTAGGGAAGACCACCATCGCGGTTCACCTCGCGGCTTATCTCGCGAAGAAAAAGCGTTCCGTCGTTTTTATCGACGCCGACCCGCAGCAATCTGCCTCAGCATGGATCAAAGAATTCTCATTTCCCATTCAGTTTGAAACGCTCGTCACGCCGGAGGAGATAATTCGTCGAGTCGCGAAACTCGCGGCTGACGCGAATGACATTGTCATTGACGGGCCCGCAGGACTTTCCGAGACGACGCGAGCCATCATGCTCCGCGCCGACAAGGTTTTTCTTCCTTGTGGGCCGTCCATTCTCGATCTCCGCGCTGCATCGAAGGCCGTCCAACTTCTTCACGACGCGCAGAAGGCAAGAAAGGGATTGCCGAAGGGCGCATTAGTTCCAAACAAGCTGCAAAAACGCGGGCGTTTGAGCCGCGAAATGCTTGATGCCGTTCACAAGCTCAAAATTCCCGTGCTCGCCGGTCTGTCGCTTCGCCAGGCGTTCGCAGACGCGGCAGGGCAGGCGAAGACCGTTTCGGAAATGGGAATTTTGAGCTTGTGAACGGCATCAAGCATTTCGCGGCTCAAACGCCCGCGTTTTTGCAGCTTGT
>JANXWU010000463.1 GCA_025350985.1 Spartobacteria bacterium
GGCCTCTTTTGCCGCCTGCGAGAAAGAGACGCGACAACAGCGTGCGCATCGTTTCGGCTATCGCGCACCTGCCGATGCGGGCACTGAAATCACCGAGCCCTCCGACCCCGTCCGCCCGGCACCGGATGCCGGTGGCCCGGATGCTTCGCCGGTCACGGAGACCAAGCCCTCGCCCCGCGAAAAACCCCAGCCCGCGCCTGCCCGCAAGGATTATCCGTACGCGAAATCGGTGCCGGGCAAACCGGGGTTCGTCATCAGCCCGTACGCCCCCTACTCGGGATATGTGGATGTGAAAGGGATTCCCGCGGGGCAGGAAGTGGCATGCCCGTACACGAGCACGGACAAGGTGAAGAAAATCTTCCTCGTGCCCGCGGAATAAGGCGTCGGCAGCCTCGCCACTCGCCGCTCGCAGCGTGTTGCACCGCACGCTTTCGCACCGTCGCCTGACGATGAGACTTTCCAAACTCGCCATCATCGGCCCCGGCCTGCTCGGAGGTTCGATTGCCCTCGCCGTCCGTCGCTTTTCGCCCGAAACGCGGCTCGCGGTCTGGTCGCGGCGCGTCGAAGCGGCGGAGCAAGTGCGCGCGTCGGGCCTGGCCGAAATCTCCTCGACCGAACTCGCGCCCGTGGTCGAAGAGGCGGATGCGATCGTGCTTTGCGTGCCGGTCGGCGCGATGCCCGCGCTCGCGGAAAAAATCGCGCCCTTGATCTCAACCACCGCGCTGGTGACGGACGTGGGCAGTGTCAAAACGTCCGTCGTGGCGATGCTCTCGCCGATTTTTGCAAAGCGCGGACGCTTCGTCGGCAGCCACCCGATGGCCGGTTCCGAGCGCACCGGCCTCGACGCGGCGAGCGCGGACCTTTTTCAAAACGCAGTCTGCATCGTGACGCCCGACGCGGGCACCGACGCGAGCGCCGTCGCCGACGCCACGCAGTTATGGCAAATGCTGGGCTGCTCCGTGCGCGTGCTCCCGCCAGCCGCGCACGACGAGGCCGTCGCGGCGGTCAGTCATCTGCCGCACCTGCTCGCCGCCGCGCTCGTCAATTTTGTTTGCGCCCGCCAACCCGATTCGCTCAACTTCTGCGGCAACGGTTTCCGCGACACCACTCGCGTCGCTGCCGGCCCGCCGGAAATGTGGACGGAAATTCTGCGCGCCAACCGCGAGCCGTTGCAAAAATCCCTCCGGGCAATGATTGATAGTTTGAATGAAGTTTTAACCCTGCTGAACCGCGACGACGAAATGCCTTTGCGCCAATTCCTGGCGCGGGCGAAAACCGCGCGCGACCGGCTCAGAAAGCAATAAATGGCAAGCTGGAAAATTCGGCGCTCCCCGCTGATCCAAACTGAAATCACCGTCTCGGGCGACAAGAGCATTTCGCATCGCGCCGTCATCCTCGCGTCGCTGGCGAACGGCCCGTGCGTGCTGCGCGGTTTTCTGCCGAGCGAAGATTGCATGGCGACCGTCAACGCCATGCGCGCGCTCGGCATCGAAATCGAGCAGCCGGAACCGACCACGCTTTATGTCAGCGGAAAAAAGCGCGTGCTCACCGCGCCGACGGGCGACATCGACTGCGGCAATTCCGGCACGACCATGCGGCTGCTCACCGGCTTGCTCGCGGCGCAGCCGTTTCGCTCCCGCCTCACCGGCGACGCCTCGCTTTCCCGCCGCCCGATGAAGCGCGTGGTGGCACCGCTCACGGAGATGGGTGCCAGGATTTTAGCGGAAGGCGCGGATGGACGTCCGCCGCTGGTCATCGAGGGCGAAAAACTGAAGCCGATCAACTACCTGCTTCCCATCGCCAGTGCCCAGGTTAAAAGCGCCATTCTGCTGGCGGGGATGTACGCCAAGGGCAAGACCACGGTGACCGAGCCGACGCAGAGCCGCGATCACACCGAGCGGATGCTGAACTATTTTCTGGTCAGCACGCAAAAGGAGGATTTGAGCGTCTCGATTTTCGGCGAGCAGATTCCGGAATCGCGCGACTTTTTCATTCCGGGCGACATTTCGAGCGCGGCCTTTTGGCTCGTGGCGGCCGCCGCGCAGCCGAAGTCACACCTCCTCGTGAAAGAGGTCGGATTGAACCAGACGCGCACAGGCTTGCTCGCGGTGCTCGTGCGGATGGGCGCGCACGTCCGCGAAGTCGTGGAAGACACGGCGGAAGGCGAGCCGTTTGGCTCGGTGGAAATCGAAGGCGGGCGGCTCCGCGGCACGCGCATCGAGGGGAAGGAAATTGCGAACGTCATCGACGAACTGCCGATCCTCGCCGTCGCGGGCGCGCTCGCGCAGGGCACCACCGTCATCGCCAACGCGAGCGAATTGCGCGTGAAGGAAACCGACCGCATCTCTGCCGTGGCGCGCAATCTTCGCGCGATGGGCGCGCAGGTGCTCGAGACGGAGGACGGGATGGAGATCAAGGGCGGCGCGCGTTTGCAGGGTGCGAAACTGAGCAGCTTTGGCGACCACCGCATCGCGAT
>JANXWU010000481.1 GCA_025350985.1 Spartobacteria bacterium
GGAAAATAGTTCGCCAAACCGTGTGTCATTCTGAGTGGAGTGAAGTTCGCGAGCGAGCGGAACGGAGTCGAAGAATCCCTTGATCAACCGAGGATCGACGCTTCCGGTTTAAGCATGAGATTCTTCGACTTCGCTGCGCTCCGCTCAGATTGACAGGCGGTTTTTCACGCTGAAACTTCGCTTTTTTCAGAAAGTTTGCGACGGTCCTAGACCGCCGCTACAACGGAAGAAGCCCATCTTTTGAAAATCACCCACTGCCTTTTCGCTCTCGTCTTTTTTGTCTTCTGCTCCTTTGCGCGGGCGAATGACTTGCTGAAAGTTGCAGCCGTTTCCGACGAGTTGCGTCGCGAGTTTCATCTCGCCCCTTTTTACAAAAAAGTCGTCAACGCCGGCGGGCTACCGATCATTTCCTCGGAAAAACCGAGCGACTTCGCGCTGCTCGAAGCCGCGTGGATCGTGGACAAAATGCTCGTTGGTCGGGACGACATCCGCGCGGCGATTGTGAAAAATAAAGTGCGGCTCGCCGTGATGGCTTTCAACGAATTCACCAACGACATTCCCGAACACAGCGACCTGACGCCGGCGGCTTACTGGAACCGGCGCGCGCGTGGTTTAGGGGCCACTCGCGCACGCCCGGCCGTGAGCACGGGCGAGGAAAATCTGCTCTGCTATCCGGGCGATCCATATTTTCGCGAAAACATTCTCGTGCACGAGTTCGGTCATGTCGTCGAGGAGATGGGGATGAACACGATCGATCCGACGTTCTCGAAGCGCGTGCGCGAGACGTATGAAGCGGCGAAGAAAGAAGGGTTGTGGAAAGGAACCTATGCCGGCTCAAACCCGCATGAATACTGGGCCGAGGGTGTGCAGTCGTGGTTCGACACGAACGACGCGAACAATGCTGAACATGGCGACATCGACACGCGCGAAAAATTACAGCGCTACGACCCGCGTTTTGCGAAGCTGCTCGCGGAGGTTTTTCGCGACAACGACTGGCGCTACACGCGGCCTGCCAAGCGGCTTGGCGAGCCTCATCTGGCCGGATTCGACGCGACCAAGCTGCCGCGTTTTGCGTGGCCAAAAGAGCGAACGTCCGGATTTCCAAAGCTCGCGGTGAGCGCCGCGCCGCCTGCTGTGTCGCCGCCGGGCGGACACAAGACGTCCATCATTTTCCGCAATAAAACGCGCGAAGAAATCGGCATTGGCTGGGTCGATTTCGACGGTCACCGAAAATCATACGGCTCGCTTCGTCCCGGCATATCGGAAAACTTCGCCACTTTCGCCGGACACGTCTGGACAGCGGTCGCACCTGATGGCCATACGCTGGCGAGTTTTATTGCCACGGACGATGCGGGTGAAGCGGTAATTGAGACGCCAAAAAGCGAGCCGGAACCGACTCGTCCATAATTTCCATAAACTTCCTCTTTGGCATTTTTCGCGACTGTGTTAGGGTTGCCGACTTATGAAACGGCGCATCTGTCTGAGCGGTGTTTTTCTCCTGCTGGCCTTCGGATTTCTCGGCGTCCGCGTTTACGATTCCTTCGCGGCGCCCGTCCTCAGCACAAACGAAGAATCGGCCTACAACCAGATCACCGTCTTTACGCGCGCCATGCTGCTCATTCGGCAGGATTACGTGGACGAAAAGAAAATCAGCTACCACGACCTCATTTACAGCGCGCTGCGCGGCATGATGTCGAACCTCGATCCGCACAGCCAGTTCATGGAACCGGTGAGCTACAAGGATATGCAGGACGACACCAAGAGCCAGTTCGGCGGACTCGGCGTGGTCGTCGCCGTGCGCGACGGCGTGCTCACCATCGTCTCGCCGATGGAAGACTCGCCCGGCTTCAAGGCGGGCCTGCTCCCCGGCGATCAGATTTTGAAAATAAACGGCACGTCCACCGAAAAGACCGATGTGAATGAAGCCGTCACGCAACTGCGGGGCGAGGTCGGCGGCAAGGTCACGCTCACCGTCTTGCGTCCATCGAATCGCGACATCAAGGACTACACTCTTACGCGCGAGATTATTAAAGTCGCGAGCGTCAAGGACGCGAAACTACTGCCCGCCGAAATCGCTGGCGACCACAAGATCGGTTACCTGCGCATCACGCAGTTCAACGAACCCACTGCCGACGAACTCGGCAAGCGGCTCGACGAACTCGAAGCCAAAGGCGCGCAAGCCGCGATCGTCGATCTGCGCTACAACCCGGGCGGACTGCTCGACAGCGCGGTGAAAGTTTGCAGCCAGTTCCTGCCGCCGGGCCAGATGGTCGTCTATACCGAAGGCCGCGTGCCCTCGCAGAAAAAAACCTACCGCACCGTGGACATGGGCAAGCAGCACAAGCTCCCGCTCGCCATTCTCATCAACAACGGCAGCGCCAGCGCCGCCGAGATCGTCTCCGGCGCGCTCAAAGACCTCAACCGCGCCATCATCGTCGGCGAGACCTCATTTGGAAAAGGCAGTGTCCAGAGTGTGATCCAGCTCCCCGACGGCTCCGCGTTGCGCCTGACCACGGCGAAATATTACACGCCGAGCAAACAAGTCATCCACGAGCACGGCGTCGCGCCGACCATCCGCGCCACGCTCACGCCCGAGCAGGACCGGCAGTTACTCTTGGCACGCCGCGATGAAGTCTCCCTCAGCGACGGCGAAAAGAAGGATCTGGCCGGATTCCACGACGCGCAATTGGAGCGCGCCGCCGATGCGCTCAAGGGTGTGATGATCTACGCGTCGCGGAAGTAGGCTGGCAACGTGGAGCATTTTGAAAGGTGGCGTCGCCACTGAGTTCTAGGGGAGCACATGCGCCTCGCATGTTGGCGACGGTGCCTCGCCGTCGCGGACTTTTATTGCGGCTTCCATGCGCGCATCCGCCTGCTGGGAAGTTCGTTTTGGCGAGGGCGCCAAAACCAGCACGCGAGGCGCGTGCGCTCCCCATCTTTCACGGAAACAAACCGCGCACTTGCTTCGCCGCCAGCACTCGCTCGACGCCGATGGCCATCGCCGCCGTGCGATGCGGGATTTTCCCGTCTTTGGCGCGTTTGATCACGGCGGTGAACGCCACTTCGAGAATGCGGAAAAGTTTGTCCGCCACCTCCGTCTCGCTCCAGAACTGCGCCTGCATCCCCTGCAACCACTCGAAGTAGCTCACGATCACGCCGCCAGCGTTGCACAAAATGTCGGGGATGACGAACACCTCGGCCCAGCGCTCGTTGAGGATTTTGTCGGCGGAGGGCGTGGTCGGGCCATTCGCGCCTTCGGCTAAAATGCGGCACTGCAAGTCGGCGGCATTCTTTTCCGTGATGACCGCTTCCACAGCCGCCGGAACGAGCACGTCGCATTTGAGCAGGAGCAAATAGTCAGGCTGGATCTCGTCCGCGCCCTTGAAGCCGGCGAGCGAACCTTTGGCGGTGGCATGGCGTTGGGCGGCGTCGATGTCGATGCCTTTGGGATTGTGCCACGCGCCGGTGTGGTCGCTGATGCCGATGACTTTCATCCCGCTTTTGTAGGCGAGTCCGAGCGCCGTCACCGCGCCGACGTTTCCAAACCCCTGCACGACCGCCGTGCAGTCGCCGGGTTTCATTTTCAAGGAATCCAGCGCGCGCTCGACGAGATAAACGACGCCGCGTCCCGTCGCCTCGCGCCGTCCGGCGGTGCCGCCGATGGCGACCGGTTTGCCCGTGACGATGCCCGGTTCCGCGAAGCCGCGATGCACCGACCAAGTGTCCATGAACCACGCCATGACCTGCTCGTTCGTGCCCATGTCCGGTCCCATGATGTCCGTGTGCGGGCCGACGAATGGGATCATCTCCTGCATGTAACGCCGCGAGACGGCTTCCATTTCGCGCTTGGAAAAATCGTGCGGCTCCATGGCGATGCCGCCTTTGGCTCCGCCGTACGGCAGGCCCGCGAGCGCGCATTTCCAGCTCATCCACATCGAGAGCGCGGTCACTTCGCCCAGCGTCACCGAAGGATGAAAACGCGTGCCACCCTTGGTCGGTCCGAGCGCGAGATGGTGCTGGACGCGGTAGCCGTGGAAAACTTCGATGCGCCCGTCGTCGCGGCGCACGGGCAGGGTGACGGTGAGCGCGCGTTTCGGCAGAAGGAGCCGCTGGCGGAGGTTCTGGTCGATGCCGAGGTAGTCGGCGATGATGCCGAACTGCTCGCAGGCCATTTCAAAAGTGGTCGGAGTAGAGGTCGGGCTGCATGGGAAGGATGGGACAATGGGGAATCGTCTGCCGTGCGGAGTTTGGAGTTCGAGGTTCGGAGTTCAGCCCACGCACCGGCGAGGCAGTTCAGCGCGTGGATCGAATCCGCAGCACCTGCGCGAACT
>JANXWU010000497.1 GCA_025350985.1 Spartobacteria bacterium
TGTTCGAGCCGTTCATCATCCGCGTGCTCAAGGAGCGTGGCTACGTCCACACCGTTCGTTCCGCGAAAAAGATGATCGAACGCCAGACGCCGGAAGTTTGGGACATCCTCGACGAGGTGACCAAAGGCCATCCGGTGCTACTTAACCGCGCGCCGACGCTGCACCGTCTTTCGATCCAGGCTTTCGAGCCGATGCTCATTGAGGGCGAGGCAATTCGTATTCATCCACTCGTCTGCACCGCCTACAACGCCGACTTCGACGGCGACCAGATGGCCGTTCACGTCCCGCTGTCGGTCGAGGCGCAGATGGAAGCGCGCATGTTGATGCTCGCGCCGAACAACATCTTCTCGCCCTCAAGCGGCAAGCCGATCACCACGCCGTCGCAGGACATCGTGCTCGGCTGCTATTACCTCACGCTGAACCCGCGCACGATCGGCCATCCGAAAACGGAAGGCCAGCATGTGCCGCTCTTTAGCAATCCATCGGAAGTCGAACTCGCGCTCGCCGAAAAGGCGGTGACGATCCACACGAAGATTCGCTACGTGAATCCCGATCTCGGCAAGAAAACCGCCTACGGAAATTCCGAGGCGAAGATCATCGAGACGACCACGGGCCGCGTGATCTTCAACGAGATTTGGCCGCGGGCCATGGGTTTCGTGAACAACGTGGTTCCGAAGAAAAAACTCTCGGACGTCATCTGGAATTGCTACCAGGTCGCCGGACAGCAGGGCACGGTCGAAGCGCTCGACCGTTTGAAAACTCTCGGTTTCACCTGGGCCACGCGCGCGGGCATTTCCATCGGGATCACCGACATGATCATCCCGAACGAGAAGAAGCACGAACTCGATCACGCCTACAAACAGATCGGTGAAGTCGATAAGCAGTATCGCCGCGGCATCATCACCGACGGCGAGCGCTACAACAAAATCATCGACATCTGGACTCATGCTGGTGAGGAAATTTCCAACGTCATGTTCCGCACCCTCGAACACAACGAGGGTCGCAAAGAGTTTAATCCCGTGTGGCTGATGGTGGACTCCGGCGCGCGCGGCAACCGCCAGCAGATCAAGCAGCTCGCCGGCATGCGCGGCCTCATGGCCAAGCCGAGCGGCGACATCATCGAGCGTCCGATCACCGCGAACTTCCGCGAAGGTCTGACGGTGCTTGAGTACTTCATCTCCACGCACGGCGCGCGCAAAGGTCTCGCCGACACCGCGCTCAAAACCGCCGACTCAGGCTACCTCACCCGCAAGCTCGTCGATGCGTCGCAGGACGTCATCATTCGCCTGGACGATTGCGGCACGGTCAACGGCATTGCCGTCAGCGCGATCTACGACGGCGACGAGGAAGTCGTCGGCCTCGCGACGCGCATCGTCGGACGCGTGAGTTGCGAGACGATTAAAGACCCCGTCACCAACACGAAGATCGTCAAAGCCAATCAACTCATCGACGAAGTCACCTCCGCGGCGGTGGAAAAAATCGGCGTGGAGCAGCTCAAGATTCGCTCGGTGCTCACCTGCGAAGCCACGCGCGGCGTTTGCGCCAAATGTTACGGACGCAATCTCGCGACCGGCCAGATGGTCAAGCTTGGCGAAGCGGTCGGCATCATCGCCGCGCAGTCGATTGGCGAACCTGGCACGCAGTTGACGATGCGCACGTTCCACGTCGGCGGCACCGCGTCGCAGACGTTCAAGCAGCCCGTCATCAAGGCGAAAAACGACGGCGACCTTCGCTTCAACGATCTGCGCACCGTCCAGACGCTCGAAGGCACTTGGGTTGTGCTCAACAAAAACGGATCGGTCAGCATCCACGCCAAAGACGGGCGCGAACTCGAGCGTTACGTCGTCGTCATCGGCTCGGTCATTTCCGTCGCCGACGGTTCGCGCATCAAAAAGGGCGACACATTCGTCCAGTGGGATCCATACAACGTTCCGATTCTCACCGAGAAAGCCGGCAAGATCGAATTCCGCGACATGATCAGCGGCGTCACGATCAAGCAGGAGATCGACGAAACGACGCGCGTCAAAGGCACGGTCGTCATCGAGCACAAGGAGGATTTGCATCCGCAGATCGTCGTCGTGGACGACAAGACCGGCGACGTGATCGCCAGCTATTCGATTCCCGCGGGCGCGCACGTTTCCGTGCTCGAAGGCAAGAAAGTCCAGGCCGGCACGATGCTCGCAAAAACGCCGCGCAAGATCGCCAAGACGAAAGACATCACCGGCGGTTTGCCGCGGGTGGCCGAATTGTTCGAGGCGCGCCGTCCGAAAGACGCGTGCGAAATCGCGAAGATCGACGGCGTGGTGGAATTTGGCGGAACCGTTCGCGGCAAACGCCGCATCGTTCTGCGCGATGCGGAGACCGGCGGCGAGGAAGAGCATCTCGTGGCGCCGAACAAACACGTCATCGTTTTCAAAGGCGACATCGTCAAAAAAGGCCAGCAACTCACCGAAGGCCCGGTGGTCCCGCACGAAATTCTCGAGGTCTGCGGACCCCAGGAATTACAGGAACATTTGGTGAACGAGGTGCAGGAGGTCTATCGGCTCCAAGGCGTCGAAATCAACGACAAGCACATTGAAATCATCGTTCGCCAGATGCTGCGCAAAGTGAAAATCACTGAGCCCGGCGACACGACGCTGCTGTGGGGCGACCAAATCGACAAGCTGGCCTTTGAAGCGGAAAACCAGAAGGTCATCGAAAAAGGCGGCAAGCCCGCCGAAGCGGTGCCAGTGCTGCTCGGCATCACCAAAGCCTCGCTCGAAACCGACTCATTTATCTCGGCGGCTTCCTTCCAAGACACCACGCGCGTCCTCACCGAAGCGGCGACGCTCGGCAAGGTCGATATTCTGCGCGGGTTCAAGGAGAACGTCATCATGGGCCATCTCATTCCCGCCGGCACCGGCTTCGACACCCATCGCAATCTCAAAATTGTCCACCTCGGCGAAACCTTGCTGCCCGAGACGGAAGTCCAGTCCGCAGCGAGTTAAACCACTTGAAATAACCAGCGGGCCGTTGAATACTGCGCGCCCTTTTTAACGAATATGTCCGACACAGAATTGATGACAGAGCTGCTCGAAGCCGGCGTCCACTTTGGGCACCAGACCAAGCGCTGGAACCCGAAGATGAAGCCGTTCATTTTCGAAAAACGCAACGGCATCTACATCATCAATCTCGAACGATCCGTCCGGCAGCTCGAAGCGGCGACGCGCTTTTTGCAGGACATCGCGAAGCGCGGCGGCAAAGTGCTTTTCGTGGGGACAAAAAAGCAGGCGCAGGAAGCCATCCGCGAAGCGGCGCAGGCGTGCGGACATTTCTGGGTCAACCAGCGCTGGCTGGGCGGCACGCTCACGAATCTCACGACGCTCCGCAAAAGCGTGAACCGGCTGAAATACATCGAGACGCTCGAATCCAACCCGGAGTATTCGAAGATGGGCAAAAAGGAAATCGCGGCGCTCAAGCGCGACGGCGAAAAACTGCTGCGCAATCTCGAAGGCATCCGCGACATGGAAAAATTGCCGGCGGCGATGATCGTCATCGATACCCATCGCGAAACGATCGCGGTCGCAGAAGCGAAACGGCTCGGCATTCCCGTCGTCGCCATCACCGACACCAACGCCGACCCTGATCCCATCGCGTTTCCGATTGCCGGCAATGACGACGCGATTCGCGCGATTCGCATCATCTTGCAGAAGCTCGTGGACTCGATTTTTCAAGGCAGCGGCGAAACCAAGCGCACCGAGCAGGCCGAGATGGCTGCGGTCTCGGAATAACGGCTCCCGCCGTGGAGCGATGAAGCGTTGGGGTGTGGGAAAAATCCACACTTTCAACCCATGACTCCAAGCGTCCAGCACTCCACTCCACCATTTTTCCCATGTCCGAAATCTCACCCCAACTCGTCAAGGAACTCCGCGAAAAAACCAACGCCGGCATGATGGATTGCAAGCGCGCGCTTACCGAAGCCGGCGGCGATTTGTCCAAAGCCGAGGACGTTCTCCGCAAAAAAGGCATCGCCAATGCGGGCAAGAAATCCACGCGCACCGCGAAGGAAGGCGTCGTCGCCTCCTACATCCACCTGCAAGGCAAGGTCGGGGTGCTCGTCGAAATCAACTGCGAAACGGATTTCGTCGCGCGCAACGAAGGCTTCCGCGAGTTTGTGAAAGACATCACGCTCCACATCGCGGCCTCGCAACCGCAATGGGTTTCACGCGAGCAGGTGCCCGCCGAAGTGATCGCGAAGGAACGCGAAATCGCGAAGGCGCAGGTAGCCGGAAAGCCGGAGAACATTCTGGAAAAAATCGCCGATGGAAAGGTCGAGAAGTTTTACAGCACCTCCTGCCTTGTCGATCAGGCGTTCATCAAAAACCCCGACCAAACAATTGGCGATTTGGTGAAAAGCAAAATGACGGAACTGGGCGAGAACATCATCATCCGCCGTTTCACGCGCTACGTCGTGGGTGAGGATCTAGGCGGCGACAGCGCGTCCGCCGCCGAATAGTCACGCCTTGGTGGACTGTCCGATTTTTTGAAAAGGGCATCGGTGCGTATTTGCAGCCCACCCGCCTTGGTTGTTGCGGTGCTTCTGGTGGCTTGATTCGCTTGCGGGAGCGATGGGAGGGTGGAAACATCGAGCGAATGGAACCCGCGCCCATCCTGCTCGACACGCTCAAACAAACCTTCGGTTTCGCGTCGTTTCGTCCGTTGCAAGAGGAGATCATCCTCGACGCGCTCGCGGGGCGGGACGTGTTCGCACTCCTGCCGACGGGAGGCGGCAAGTCGCTCTGCTTTCAGCTTCCCGCGTTGGTGCGCGAGGGATTGACGGTCGTGGTGTCGCCGCTCATTTCGTTGATGAAAGATCAGGTCGATGCGCTGTTGGCGAGCGGGGTGGCGGCGACATTTTTGAATTCATCGCTCGCCGCAGGCGAGGGGCGCACACGCCTGCGCGGGCTGCATCAGGGCGAATATCGTCTGCTCTACGTTGCGCCCGAAAGGCTGATGCTTTCAGGGTTTCTGGAAGATTTGAAAAAATGGAACGTGAAGCTGATCGCGATCGACGAAGCGCATTGTGTCAGCGAATGGGGTCACGATTTTCGCCCCGAGTATCGGCAGCTTGCGGAGTTGCGCGACCATTTTCCAAATGTGCCGCTGATGGCGCTGACGGCGACGGCCACCGAGCGCGTGCGCGAAGACATCACGGTGCAACTTGGACTGCGCGACGCTCGCTGCTACGTCGCAAGTTTCAACCGCCCGAACCTCAGCTATCGCGTCCTTCCAAAGTCGAAGCCGTACGACCAAGTGCTCAGCTTCGTGCGCGGTCGAAAAAGCGAGAGCGGGATCGTGTATTGCCAAAGCCGCAAGGCGGCGGAGAGCGTCGCGGAACGGCTGAACGAGGACGGCATCATAGCCGCGCCGTATCACGCCGGGCTGACGGCTGAGGAGCGAGGGCGGAATCAGGAACAATTCCTTCGCGATGAAGTGCGCGTCGTGTGCGCGACGATTGCGTTCGGCATGGGGATCAACAAACCGAACGTCCGATTCGTCATTCACTACGACCTGCCGAAAAATATCGAGGGCTACTACCAGGAAACCGGGCGCGCTGGACGCGACGGATTGCCGAGCGAGTGTGTGCTGCTTTTCAGCGCGGGCGACGTAGTGAAGCAAAATGCGTTCATCGACGAAAAGCCGAGCGCGCAGGAGCAGCAAATCGCGCGTGAACAGTTGCAGCAGATGGTTCATTACGCCGAGGCGAGCGCGTGCCGCCGCGCTTCGCTCCTGCATTATTTCGGGGAGGAGTGGCCGACCGTGCCGTGCGGCGGCTGCGACAACTGCCTTGCGCCGCGTGAGACTTTCGACGGCACGCTCGCGACGCAGAAATTTCTTTCGTGCGTTTTTCGGGTGAAACAAAAGGCGGGGTTCAGCTTTGGCCTCAACCACATCGTCGAAGTGCTGACTGGCGCCGACACGGAGAACGTCCGCAAGTGGCGGCACCACGAAGTTTCCACCTACGGCATCGGCAAGGAAATGAAGCGCCCAGAGTGGCAGGCGATCGCGCGCGAGTTGGTGCGGCTCGGATTGCTGCGGCAATCCACTGCGAAATTCACGACGGTCGAGTTGACGCAAATCGGTTTCGACGCGCTGCGGGACCGCCGACAGATCATGCTCACGAAGCCCGTCGTCATTGAAACCAGGAAGGAACATCGCGCGGGCGAAATCGAATGCGACGAGATGCTGTTCGAGCGGCTGCGGGCGTTGCGCCGCACGTTTGCCGACGAACGTGATGTGCCGGCGTACATCATTTTCTCCGATGTGGCACTGCGCGAAATGGCGCGCAACTATCCGGCAAACGAGCGCGAGTTTTCGCGCATTTCCGGCGTCGGGAAACAGAAGCAGCAGGAATTTTCCGGACCTTTTCTGGAAGCGATTGCCGATCATCTCCGCAACCATCCGAAGCAGATTTTCGCCGAATCGTTCACCGTCGCCGCACCGGCACCGAGGCCGCGTGTGAATGACACAATTCGGGAGACGCTGAAACTGGTGCGCGCCGGAAAATCGGTGGAGCAAATCGCGCGGGAACGCAGCCTTGTCCCCAGCACTATTTACACGCATCTCGCCAGCGCGATTGAAGCGGGCGAGAGCATCGACGCGCGGAGTTTGCTCTCCAACGAACAGGAGCGCCTGATCGAAGCGGCGCTGGTAAAAATGCCTGCGGGAACAGCGGGTTTGGCGGCGGTGAAAGAATTGCTTGGCGACGCCGTCGATTACGGCCAAATCCGTCTCCACCTTGCGTTGCGACGCGCCCATTGACACCGCGCCTAGCGTGATACACGAGTGTATCACGATGAAAACAGCAACCGTGCGGGATTTGCGGAATCATTTTGCGGACCTGGCAAAATGGATCGACCACGGCGAGCAAATTGCCATCACGCGGCACGGCAAGCCATTCGCGACGCTGTCCCCCGCGAAACCGGAGAAGCCGAGCAAAGTGGATTGGGCGGCGCGGATGAAGCGATTCACGCCCGTGGGCAAGGGGATTTCCCAAAAAGCCACGGATAAAATCTGGTCGCTGATGCGAGACTGAGTGAATGGATTCGCCCGCATATCCCGATTCCAGTTTTCTTGTCTCGCTCGTTTGCAAGGACGCGAAAAGCACCGAGGCGACGTCGTGGATGGCGTCCGCGTTTGTCCATTTGTTTTTCACTCCGCTGCACCGAATCGAAGTGCGGAATGCTCTTCGCAATGCGGTCGGACTTTGGGAACTCACTGATTACAATCGGCAGTTGGCTTTTCGTCAGATCGAACTGGATTTGAGCGAGGGGTTGCTCGTGCATCTTCCGGTAAATTGGACGGATGTCTTTCGCCGGGCGGATGAGTTGAGCGAAAAACACGCGGCGAAGGAAGGTCAGCGCACGATTGATTTGTTGCATGTGGCCGTCGCGCTCGAAGGCGGCGCGAAGACTTTTCTATCCTTCGATAAACGGCAGCGCAATCTGGCCAGGACCGCTGGCTTGAAAGTGAAACCGTAAAGGTTTCCGGTCGGCTTTCCTTACGCGAAAAATCGTTCCGGCGGCATGAACGGCTGCGGTTGGCAGATGCGATCGACGCAGTGTTGCCAGCTTTCGTGGCCGGTGAGGATTTCGATTTCGACGCGCAGGAAATAAATCGGCACGTCGCACCTCTCGACGCGCGGGAGACGGACGGAATCTTTTTCGGTGGTGATGATCGCGTCCACGTCGCGCCGGATGCAGCGCGTGATGAAGCTCTCGATTTCCTTTTCGCCGAAACGATGGTGGTCGGCAAAGTGGCGCGAGAGTTCGATCTTCGCGCCGAGTTTGACCAGCGCACCCTCGAAGCTCTCCGGCACGGCGATGCCGCTGAGCGCGCCCACGAAGCGGTCTTGCAGCCATTCGAGTGGAAGGATTTCGCCCGTGTAAACATTTTGCAGGCGCACGGGGCGGTGCGTGCATTCGATGATCTCGGCGGTGCGGTTGTGTTTGCGGATGCGCGTGATGAGTTCGGTGTTGTCCTCGCCGTTGCATTTCGTGATGAAAATGTAACTGGCGCGGCGGAGGTTGCGCGGCGGTTCGCGGAGCGTGCCACGCGGGAGCAAGTATTCGTTTCCAAACGGCGCCCAGCGATCGACGAGCACGATGTCGAGCCGGTGTTTGAGGTCGAGATACTGCATTCCGTCATCGAGTAGCAGCGTGTCCACGCCCCATTTCTCGATGGCATAAAGTCCGCTCCGCACGCGGTTTTTGTCCACGAGGACGATTACGTTTTTCAAGTTCACCGCGAGCATGAACGGCTCGTCGCCAGCCATGCGGGAGTCGAGCAGGATGGACTGGCCATCGCTGACGACGCGCGGCGTGAGTTCGCGTCCGCCGAGCAGCCTTTTTAGCAACGGCGGTTTTTTGCTTTTGTAGCCGCGGCTGAGAATCGCGACGCGTCGCCCGCCTTGCTGCAAGGCGCGCGCAACTTTTTCGACGACCGGAGTTTTGCCGGTGCCGCCGACGGTGAGGTTGCCAATGGCGACGACGAGGCAGCCGAGCGTGCGCTCTTGGAAAATGCGTTTGCGATAAAGCCAGAGCCGCAGTTGCACGCCGGCGAGATAGAGAAACGAGAGCGCGTGCAGCAGCCACCGGAGCAGGAACGCACGCTTGCCGTAGCGGCGTTCGAGGATGACGTCGATGGCGAACTGCTCGAGATCTTCAAACCACTTGCGCATCAGTCGGAAATGCGGCGGTTGAATTTTAACGCGGAGGCGTGCAGGCGCGGAGAAGAGTTTTCTAATCGCCGCAGAAGAAACAAAATGAAAACTCCGCGTCCCCGCGCCTCCGCGTCAAAAAAAATATCCGGCGCAGGCATCTTTAAGCGACGCATGCGCCCTTGTTGTCGGCGCTGGTGATGAGCATGTGCAACGGAGATTATCCGGCGGCTTTGGCCATGGCTTCGGCAACTTTTTTCGGTGACTGG
>JANXWU010000528.1 GCA_025350985.1 Spartobacteria bacterium
ATAATTTTTGTCGATTTAATGTTGCAGTTGCGTTAAACAGGACTGGGAAGAGTTTCCCCTCCGAAATTTTTAGAACTTGGCGGACTGCGGACTCTCCGCCGATGACCTCGGCTAGCATAACTGGAGTCTTAAACCCTCTCGAACGATGCCACCATGCACCGCAATCCTGAAAGTTTTTCGGTATCCGTGTCTGGTGATTTTTATATGCATCCTTTGATGCATACCTCGCCGCGCCGCATGGCGTGTCCCAAACTTCCCAGATGCCACCAGCGCTCCAGCGCCTGGAGCGAGCATCAAACTCTGCGCGGATGATGCGCAGCCAACGGTCGGCCATCCAGTCATACTCCGCGCCGCAGTAGATTGTGCGCTCGACGCGCTTCAAGGTTCCATCTCGTTCTTTTTTCTTCCTCCACACTTTGCGCGTCTGCATTTCGTTGTGGATTGAACCACTGGTCAAGATGTGGATGTGGACTGCGCCACGGGCTTGAAATTCCATCCACCAGAGCCATTCGATTTTTTTCGCCCAACGTCGGCGGAGTAAATCGAAAAAATCACCTAGCTGTCTCTTGACCACTTTGCCGCTCCAGGGCGGGTCTCGGTAGGTTAGCACGATCATACCGATGATGGGCGTCTCGGTGTTGCTGACAGTCCAATGCAACCGCTTGCGGGCTTTTTTACTCCGCTCGGTAATGGCTTCGCGCTTAGGTTTAACCTCCGGCGTCCAATGGTCAGACTCATTGCAGGGTTTGTATTTGACGCGGATGTCGCGGCGATAAACTTCGATGCCAGAGACGTAAAACTCACGCTCGTCGCCGAAGCTGTGACGCAGATGGCTACATGATTTTGCCTCATCGCGCAGTAGCCGGAATTTTGCCTCCCGCTCTTCGTCGGCCTTGATTTCCGGGGTGGTGGGATATTCCGGTGCCGGTGGACAATCGGTGTCCGCGTGCCATGCCTCAGACTCGGCTACTTTCCAAGCGGCCAGAGCCAAACACCAAGCCCGGTGTTCCTCGGCACTTTTTTTGTAGTGAATTTCCGGGGTCATCGTAGGGCGAATACCTCAAATTGCCGGAATTATGTCAATAATGACAAGCAGGGGGAGCCGCTGGCGCGGCCTGAGCTGAGCCGCTGGCGCGGTCGCTAACGCTCCTGGAGCAGATGGCCACTGGCGCGGTCGCGACCGCTAAGGATCGCGAGCTTGTGACGCTTTCCCTGAGCTTTGCCAGCCCGTAGGCTGTCGGATGCCGCCATGCCCATGTCCGGCAGGTGTTGCCGCAATACAGCGCATGTCTGCGCATTCTAGCGGCCAGGGCGTAGCCGCAGACAATGCAGCTTCTGGTTGCGCCTACGGCGGTATTTGTTTTGATCGTCATTTTTAGATGCCCAAGGGTGACAGTGGGCGCGGTGGGAAAGTGTCACATCCTCCAGATCTACGCAAGCAAAATAAAAGCCCGGCAAAGCTGTCACACTCTGCCGGGCTTGGATTCAAGCGCATTGCTGCACCCTTTGGGACTGCGGTTGGAATGACGAAAAACCAAAAAGCAGCGCTGTATAATTAGCTCACGGACTGCCGATGTCAACGCGTTAATAATTCGATCATGCAACTGCCCTGGTCAACTATATCATTGGCCGTCCCGCCACGGATTCCGAATTTTACGACGCATTGACTGTCAAGCGTCATACTTGGCAGCGGCAGTAGGGAGAGCAGGTCATAGAGTGCGCTAGCTGTCGCGACCTCTTGGCATTGACCGATGTCCGGTGATGCGTTGACGGATGAGACTACAGTTGCGGCTGTGGTATTTTGAAAGATGACCTCCCACACGACCGACACTTTACCGTAGGTAATTTCGATAAAGGAATCACGAGCTGATGCGCCGTTTCCTTCGATTCGGAAATGTATCGCTGCCAGGCGGAAATGCTTGAGCTGATTCGGCAACGTGAATATCCAGTCAACGCCGTCCCAAGACGGATCGAGCGAGAAATGCTGCGCATTCATTCATCGTCAAGCCCAGTCAAATAAATTTCCAATTCGGCTCCATCCAGAGGCTCGACAACGACGGATGCGTTGCTGACCAAAGTAGTCAAGCCATCCTGCGCCAACAAGCCGAATTTAACTGTGTGCCGTGATCCAATGATTAGATGGATTGGCAAAGCCATCTGTAAACCTTTGTCTGTTTGGTTCGGCATAACGCTAGACTGTGCAGGCAAGTTTTGACTCATAGTGACCCTTGTTAGCCCTGCGTCATCAACAAATGGCCCGTAATTTGACCATATTACTGCGACACCGCCAAATGCAATTTCTACGAACGCTGAGAGCGCCAAGCCTGATGGAGCCGGGGTTGTGGAATCAAAATGTATAGCGATTAATCGGCACGGTGATAGTTGCGTCGGAACTACACAAGACACCAATGATAAGGCTACATCAATCGATGCAGTGAGTGTGTATTGGCGTTGGTGTGCCATCGCGATAATTTTTTACCGTGCCAAAAGCGCCAGACAGACGGACACCTGAGGGCTGATGTTGTTTTCGTTTTGCACAAATCCAAGGTAGGTGCTCTCCTTGTTACCGGAATTAATTACCGGTATCAATGGCATCTGAAATGCGCGGGACTGAGAACAAAACCAATCGCGGCCATAGTCTGCCTCCGATACGCCGCCGGGGACGGCTACCTTTTGATAAGCGGTGTCGGCGCCGGATAGATACACCGCACCGCAGGGTATGTTTGTCGTAATTCCGAGGACTGCATAATCACGATTAGCTTGCAGTAGATTCGATCCTGCGGTGATTAGTTGGCTGCCCGTGTATCCAGCGGCAGCACCGGTCAGCGTCGCCTGAATCGTATTGAGTTTGAGCATCTCCGCACGTTGCATCAATTCGGCAAAGTCAATAAAACGACCCTGCACGCCGGGCAGGTTATCATAATACATCTGGAGCATGATTTGCTCCACGTCTCCAGCTGTGGCGGAGCCTGCGAGCGTGAGCGACAAAAGCTCTTGTGCTTCGACTTCGAGCATCATCCCTGCCGCGAAGAGATTCATAATGTTCGCCCCATCTACGACCTGGCGGAATCCGCGAGTCGTATCATGGCCGGAAGGTTTGATGATTTGCATCCAGCCATCTGCTTGAGACTGACACCATGCTGATAGGATCATTGACTTTCCCATGCCGTTTTTTACGGTCAATGAGTCGCCAGTGACGGCTGCGGCTGCGGCTCCAGATGCTCCAGCGGCGGTGGTAAATGCTGTGACGAGTTCGATGTGCATATGGTTATTGGGATATCGTGGTTTTGGTTTGGTCAGATGAACTTCTTCCCCATTCGGCGATGCGATGGGCTGGATTTCGCCTTTGCTTTTGATTCTGCTTTTGCCATCCGCTTTTCAGCCATCTTGGATTTCTTCTCAGTGGCCTTAGCTGCTCGTTTGGTGGCCGCTACGAGCTTTTTAGCGTCGGCCTTGGCTGTGCGTTTAGCCGATGCAGCTTGGCGTTTGGCGACGGCAGTAGTCTTGGCCTTGGATGCCTTGGCTTTCGTCTTCAATGGATTCGTAGCTTTGCGCTTTGCCATGATTGGATGCTAAGCTTTGCATCGCAAAGATCAATTGGATAATGCCAATGCTGGTTTTTTCCCTACCACGTAGTATCTCTATTTTTTTTCAATGCCTACATATATGTGACAGTTCCATTCTAGTCTTTAGGGGAGCGACATGAGTCTTTTTAATGATTAAAGACTACTTTTTAGTCCTGACCCTTTGAGTGCTTTTTCGCCGATAGCGTTTGGTTGTTTGAGGGAATGATCTGCGTTCGATTTCGGCTATTTGAAGCTCGACTAACTTGTTGAGCGATTTTATCTCGTGCCCATTTTTGACCGCTTCATACGCGGCGACTCCGGCTTCCAAAAGCTCGACGGTGACTATGGTCAGCATCCAACCGACGACTAATTCAGCGGCGTTCGTAATTTTAGCGAGTTCGTCTTTTGCTATCTGTGCCACGCCTTCACGGGCGGATTCATTAAGTAAAATCATGATCCAAAGTGCTGGATTGATGAACGCGAGATTATCCGCCAAAGAGTCAAGCGCGATTTTATGCAGTTCATCCGCGAGTGTGTAGAGCATTTTTTTATTAGATAGCACCCAGAACGGGATTGCAGTCGTCTTGTAAATCTCTTTAATCAATATTGAGCTTGAGTCGTTCGTTAGAAGTTCCGTCACGCCTAGTTCGAAATCTGACAGTATGACATTGACTGCCTCAATCGGGATGGCGCGCGTTTTCCAATGTTTGAGCTTCCGTTTTTTTAGGATCGGCAGAACCTCTTCTGCGATTGTGTCTATGCCGTCGCCTACATCTTCAATCAATGTATCAATCGGGACTTTTTCGAGATTCTGAAAGTATTCGTGTAGCTTTTCAGCTTGCTTTTTTTTCTCGATTATTTTCCTTTCGAGTTCATCGATGTCCTCCGGTTTGAGTTCAGAAAAGGCTTTCATGGGATTCTTGATTTGTATCGGCCATTTGGGTTATGAGTAAAAACTGGGTCAACGCGCCGTTGCTCTTTTGATGTGCGTGCCTTCATTTTTTTTACTCTATTGTTCATTTGCGCTCTCATGCCTAGCCCCATGTCATAGGGTGCATTTGGTTCAAGTTGGAGCATGTTTTTCGCGGGCGAATTGTCTCCTAGGACTGATTGGATGTAGTCCGCCATTTTTTGATTGTAATCAGATTCGAGCTTGTATCCGCTGAGTATGCCGATCATTGGGCCTGCCAGTGGTATTTTTTTAAGTATCACCTTGCCTGCCATTAGTCCAAGCACGCGACCGGCGATTTCTTCTCCGAGGACTTCCAGCCACGGGATAGCCATGCGCGGTATGACGCGCAGTGCGACGTTCATTGCTCCAAAGTAGATGGCCTGCTTCGCGACGGATGATGGGATGGCCGCTTGCTTTTGCTCCCCTTCAAAGTCTGGCTGTCGCGTCTCGGTCTTTTTAAGCGCATCCATTTTTTTCTTCACGAAGGCGTCAAGACTTTCGCGCATGATTTTGAATCCTTTGTCGGATTCCGTCATTATGGCTTTGACTGCTTTGTCGTATGTCATGGCTTTTTTAGCGGGATATGGATTGCATATTTTGTTATTAAAGGACAATCCTCCATTTTGCCATATTTGACTCAATCTCTTGATCCGCGAAGGTTAGGTCGTCCTTATTATGCAGAGTAGCACCGATTTGGATGGTGCCACCGTGATCGATGACCGTAATGCCGCTTTGTGTTTGATATCCTTGGTTGTCGTAGCAGGTGGCAGAGTCGCTGAGTGTTTTCATAATTTTTGTCGATTTAATGTTGCAGTTGCGTTAAACAGGACTGGGAAGAGTTTCCCCTCCGAAATTTTTAGAACTTGGCGGACTGCGGACTCTCCGCCGATGACCTCGGCTAGCATAACTGGAGTCTTAAACCCTCTCG
>JANXWU010000459.1 GCA_025350985.1 Spartobacteria bacterium
TTTCCCGCCCTTGCCCGCGCCCGATGAGGCTTGACCGCTTACAAGCTCCGCCTAGCCTCGCTGGCGCGAAGTTTGACGGAATCCTCCCCCTTCCGCAGAGCGCGAATATTCAATGAATGCGACGCAAGAGGGATCCTCACCGGTTCTCAATTTACTGGCTCAGCTCCACCGCGACCATCTCGCGATCAGCGAAGGGACGGTGGCCACCTACATTCCCGAACTCGCGAAGGCCGATCCCAACTGGTTTGGCATCTGCCTGGTCACCGCCAACGGCACCGTTTACGAAGTGGGCGACACGCGGCAGTCCTTCACGATCCAGTCCATCTCGAAGCCGTTCGTGTACGGGCTGGCGCTCGAGGACAACGGGCGCGCCGCCGTGCTGCAAAAAGTGGGAGTCGAGCCGACGGGCGACGCCTTCAATTCCATCAGTCTGGACCCCGGCACCGGGCGTCCGCGCAACCCGATGATCAATGCCGGAGCCATCGCGACCGCCGGTCTCATCGGTGGGAAAAATCGCGTGGTGAAAATCCGGCGCGTGCTCGAGACGTTCGGCCTTTACGCGGGCCGTGAACTCGACATCGACAAAGCCATTTACCAGTCCGAGAGCCAGACCGGCCATCGCAATCGCGCTATCGGCCACATGCTGCGAAATTTTGACATCCTCACCGACGACCCCGCGCCGACGGTGGAGCAGTATTTTCAGCAATGCTCGATCTCCGTGACCTGCCGCGATCTCGGCATGATGGCCGCGACGCTCGCCAATCGCGGCGTGAATCCGGTCACCGGCAAACAGGCGATCCGCGGCGAATACGTCGAGTCGATCCTGAGCGTCATGGGCTCGTGCGGCATGTACGATTTTGCCGGCGAATGGATCTACAACATCGGCATGCCGGCGAAGAGCGGCGTGTCCGGAGGCGTCATCGCCGTGCTGCCGGGTCAGCTCGGCATCGGCGTCTTTTCCCCGCCGCTCGATGCGCATGGCAACAGCGTCCGCGGCATCCGCGTCTGCGACGAACTTTCGCGCCGTCTCGACCTGCACCTGCTCAATCGCTCCGGCATCGGGCGCTCTGCCATCCGGCTGAAACTCACTGGCGCGGAGATCGGCTCCAGTCGCGTCCGCACGACGCAGGAAAGTAAAATTCTCCGCGAGGGCGGCGGGCGCACTGCTCTCTACCAGCTCCAGGGAAACCTCGCCTTCGCGGCGACCGAGACGGTCACGCACGACATCGTGACCGGCGCGGGCGGGATCGATTTTCTCATCCTCGACTTCAAGCGCGTGCTCACTCTTAACGAGAGCGCGTGCCAGTTATTCCACCTGCTTCTGCGCCAGTTTCACGAAGCCGGAAAATCCGTGCTCTTCGCCCGCCTCGGCGATCTCCCGCTTTTGCGTCGGTATATGAAGGCAAAACTGGGAGTCGGATGGGAGGACAAGTTTCAGCTCTTTCAAGACACCGACCCCGCCCTCGAATGGTGTGAGAACAAAGTGCTCGAACGTGCCGGCGTGGGCCGGTCCGCCGATCATTGTGCGACCCCGGAGGATTACGATTTGCTGGAAAAATTCACCGGCGAGGAGATGGGCGTCCTCGTCGCGTTGTTCAAGCGGCGGGCTTGGAAGAAGGACGAGGTCATCATCAACATCGGCGACGACGCCGGCGAAATGTTTTTCGTCGTGCGGGGAAATGTCAGCGTCATCATCGCCGCCGCCTCCGGCACTCCCAAGCGGCTGGCGACGTTTTCGGCCGGCATGGCTTTCGGCGAAATGGCGATCATCGACCGCGCGCCGCGTTCCGCCACCATCGTCGCGGACACCGCAGTCGAGTGCGACACGCTCTGCCTTGAGGACTTTGAAAAACTCGGTGTCTCGCAACCCGCCATCAAAATCAAACTCCTCGAAAACCTGAGTCTCGGCCTGTGTCGCAAGCTGCGAAAAGCCAACCGCGAGATCAGCGCGTTCGACTAGAACATTTCAAAAACGACCTCGCCGCATGGCAAAACAGATGGGGAGCGCACGCGCCTCGCGTGCTGGTTTTGGCGCCTCGCCAAAACGAACTTCATGCGCAAGTTGC
>JANXWU010000471.1 GCA_025350985.1 Spartobacteria bacterium
CAGTAAAGCACAACCGGCGGGAGCGGCAAGAACTTAATACGAACACGTATTAATTTGGCCGCAGGCGGACGCCGTCCAAAAATTACCACGCCTGCTCGTAGAGTCGCACGAAGTCAGCGGCGCCGATGGTGCGCGGATTGAACCGCGCCGTCCATTGTTGCGCGGCTTCCGCGGCGAGGGCGGAAAGCTCGGACGCGGGGACGGCGAGCGCGGACAGACGCGGCGCGAGTTTCGCGATGGGCAGCAGCGACTCGATCTGGGAAATCAGCGCGTCGAGTGCGACCGCGGGCGAATCTTTCCATGACGCGAGCCCGGCAAAGCGCGCGAGTTCGGCGTACGATTCGCGCGTGGCGGGATCGGCGGCGTTGAAGCGGACGACGTGCGGCATCAGCAAGCCGACGGCGTGGCCGTGGACAATGCCGAAGCGCGCGGTGAGCGGATTCGCCGCACTGTGCGCCGCGCCCAGCATCGAGTTTTCAATCGCCATGCCCGCGAAGGCCGCGCCGAGCTGCATCGCGGCGCGAGCCTCGAGATCGGCGGGCGTTTCCAAGACGCGCGGGAGATTGGCCGTCAGCAAACGGAACGCCTCGCGCGAGTAGAGCCAGGACAGCGCGGTGCGCTTGTTCGTCACGGCGCTTTCAACCGCATGGGTGATCGCGTCGATGCCAGTGCACGCGGCGACGTGTGGCGGTTGCGAGAGGGTCAGCGCGGGGTCGAGAATGGCGACGCGCGCAGCGGCTTTCGGATCGCCGCACGCCATTTTCTGGTGCGTCGTTTCGTTGGAGATGAGCGCGAAGGACTGGCACTCGCTGCCCGTCCCCGCGGTGGTGGGGATCGCGATGAGCGGAAGCATCGGCTTCGTCGCTTTGCCGACACCCCAGTAGTCTTTCATCTCGCCGCCGTTGGTCAGGAGAAAATTACAGCCTTTCGCCGTATCCATGCTGCTACCGCCGCCGAGTCCGATGATTAGGTCGATCCGCGCGTGCTGCGCCACGGCCATGCAGCGCGCCACGTCGAGCGTGGTTGGATTTTCGCGCACTTCGTCGAAGAGTTCGACGTGCAATCCCGCTGCTTCAATGAAGCCGCGCGCGTGTTCGGCGTGCCCGGCGGCGACGATTCCTTTGTCCGTCACCAGCAGCGCGCGCATCGCGCCGATCTCCCGCGCGATTTCGCCCACGCGGGCGAGTGTTCCCGCGCCAAACACGAAGCGTGTGCGTGGCTGGAGATCGAACGCGCCAAGCGTCGAAGGCGAGTGAACGGTGGGGGCGTGATCCATGGGCGGCGCTCGGAAGGCTAAGGAAAATTTGCGACCGTGCAAAAGGTTACATTGAAGCTTTTGGCGAGGCTGTTGCGCTTAAAATTCGGCGTGGATCAGTTTGGGGTCGATGTCATTCTGAGCGAAGGCTTGGCGGAGTCGAAGAATCTCTTGAACCACTTTTCTCCGTGCCGGGGCATGGGGAAATGCAAGAGATTCTTCGGCTGCGTTCCGTTCGCCGGGGGCGAACTCCACTGCGCTCAGAATGACACTCGTTTTTTCAACTGAGCCATTAACCCAGAATTCCGCCAAGTTGGACGGGATGTAAATAATCCACCCACGCCGCTTCAGTTTGGTGTAGAGTGTTAAACCTAAAATGACGTACGAAACAGATTCGGGAATAAGAATTTACCTCCGTGAGATCGGGAAAATCCCCCTGCTCACTCCGCAGGAAGAGATTGATTTGGCCGCACGGATCAAGAAAGGCGACAAGCACGCGCGCACGAAAATGATCAGCGCCAACTTGCGGCTGGTGGTAAAAATTGCCAACGATTACGCCACCTACGGCCTGCCTCTGCTCGATCTGATTTCCGAAGGCAACATCGGTTTGATGAAGGCGGTGGAGCGCTTCGATCCTGCCAAGGGCGGCAAACTTTCCACCTACGCCGCTTGGTGGATCAAGCAGTCGATCAAACGCGCACTGGCCAACCAGAGCCGGACGATCCGCCTGCCTGTGCATCTTGTGGACAAGGTCGCAAAAATCCGGCGCGTCACCACGCATATGAGCGAGGAGCTCGGGCGTGAGCCGACCGACGAGGAACTCGCCGAGGAAGTGGGGCTCTCCGCCGCCAAGGTTTCGCAACTTAAACTTGCCTCGACCAGTGCCGCGTCATTGGACGCGCCGGTGGGCGATGACAATTCCGCCACTTTCGGCGAGCACATCGGAGACGCCGATGCACTCACGCCGTTCGAGCAGTTGAGCGACAGCAATCTGCGCGACCAGATTCACGATTTGATCGAGGTGCTCGACGAGCGCGAGCGAAAAATCATTTTCTCGCGCTTCGGTCTCGATGGTGGAAAAGCCAAGACGCTCGAACAAGTCGGCAAACATTTTGGGATCACGCGCGAGCGCATCCGGCAGGTGCAGAACATTGCGCTGATGAAACTCCGGCGCGCCTTGCAGAAAAAGGAAAAGGAATCCCTTCCCAACGCGGTGCTCTCCCAATGACCCCGCGCTTGCGAGCGGCCAGAAACCGGCCCTACCCGTTCACCCCGGAAGGCCGGCGGGCCCTGCAACCGATGCACGGCGAGAGCGACGACCTGAGAAGCCGGTCCGCGATGCTTCGGCTGCTCAAGGCCATTGTGTGTAGCCTGAAAAGAAAGTAGCCCCTCCCGGGCGATCAAGGTTTTCTGGGTCGTCGCTGCCGGCGGCTGGCCGTCCACTGCCCGATTCTGAGCAGCACGAACTCGGCGGGCCTGAGCACCGCCACTCCGATTAGGCAAATCAACCGGCCACGATCGACGTCCGCCTGCGTCATGGTAGAACGATCACACTTGGCGAAAAAGGCCTGTTCTGGCTTCACTCCGACCAGCGAACCTGAACGCCACTCCTGCAACAACGCTGCGTCCAGCTTGCCCCGCACTTCGGTCCAAAGCACTTCGTTGTTCGGCTCGAACACCGCCCACTTTATCACCTCCCGCAGCGACCGTGTAAGCTTTCGAATGGTGCTTTTAACTTTAGGATACTCAGTCTCTGCCGAAGCCGTGCGGAGGACAGAAGCCTTGGACACTTTAGACGCAGTATTCGTTTCCACTCCGGGTTTGGCCTTTGTCTTCATATAAGACAACCTGCCCAATTTCCCGGACATGGCAAAGGCTTGTCAGATGACCGGAAACGAGGGTCAACTCAAACGAACCTTCACATTTCCATCCAGTCTCTTGGATAAGTCGATGGGATGATCAAGTGTGGTCTCCTGCGGATTCACCTGATAACTCCATACTTCAAAATAGACGAGCTGAGCTTCTCCATAAATAGTGGCGAACGCTCCGTCCACGGCGTCCAGTCCATGCGACAGCTTAATCCGACCGGTGCGGGGCACATTGAAACGCGCGTCGAAGGTAAACCATTTGTTCCCCAGATAAACCTCGCAATAGGCATGAAAGTCTTCCGGCGCCGAGGAGACGATCGAGCCGATTTCCGGTAGGTGTCCCGTTACGTACCGGGCCGGGAGATTAAAGGTGCGGCACAGGGCTACGACGACATGGGCGAAGTCGCGGCAGACGCCGTGACGACGCTCTATTACATCCGAGGCCGAAAGG
>JANXWU010000496.1 GCA_025350985.1 Spartobacteria bacterium
GCCCGTCACCGTCGAGGATCGTGTATGGAGCGAATGTCATCCACGATCGCGCAGGCATCGCAAACAGTCGATACATGTCGTCGATCCGAAGCAGCGGAAACGACTCCTCATATCGAGGAATTGGAACCATGACGATCGGCGGAATCGGGAAGATCGTCACCCGGTCAACATCTTCGAGGCACGCGATCGGAACAATCGGATCGCCGTCCGTCGATAGGGCGTAAGGCGTCTGTGGCGGCGCCAAGCGGATCGTCGGCGGCCCGTCCTCCTCGAATGGCGGCACGGACGCCGACCCGCCGATCTCGTCCGCTGCGTCCGTCGCGATTCGCGAGGGCGCTGGAGGCACCACCACTCGACTCAATACGAGGTATCGATCGTCGTCGAACATGGCGGTAGCGATCGTGTCGTCGTCGTCGGACGGCGGGAATCGTGGCCACGTCGAGACCGGCACCGGGAACTGACGGCTAGGAACGACGTAGCGATCGTCGTCGAACATCGCCGTTGCAATGATGTCGTGATCCTCGTCGGGCGGAAGCCTTGGCCAGGTAGTCACCGACGGTGGAAGCGGTCGGCTCGTGACGAGGTATCGATCGTCGTCGAACATCGCGGTCGCGATCGTGTCGCGATCGTCGTCGATCGGCTGGCGCGGCCACGCCACGATCGGCGGCGGCCGACTCATCGGCGGTCCGTATTCGTCGACGGGGAGAGTAGCAGCCGCAACCGCGACTTCTTCGCCCACGTCGAACGCGATCCGTACCGGAATCGGCACCGGAGATGGAACCGGCCATGATGCCGCCGGATATTCGTCGTCGCATTTTGCCCACGGGAAGGCAAAGCCGAGTGCATAGTTCAGTGCCGCGAAGTCGGCCACGGTCCGCTCGGCCTTGGTCGTGAACCACCACGGTGAATAGATCATCGACATCACGGGTGTAGTCACGCCGAGGTCGGCGAGCGAAATCGTCTTGCCAGTCGGCGCGCCTCTCGTCGGAGTCAAGATCTCCTGATCTGTGATCATCCTGGACGTGGGGCCGTTGGTGGCGTCGCTCTGTAGCCAATATGGGCGGACCGAACCGGATGGATTGAGCGTGCCAGTTGCGAGATTTCCGCCGGAGATGACGTTTGCTAGTGGCGTGACGGTGACCCTGCCAACGATCTGTGTCGTGCCCATTCCAATGATTGCATGTGTCGCCGTCGAAGACGTGACGAGCGCCGCCATCAATCCGAGACAACTCGTAGTGCTGATATCGGGTAGACCAGCCGCCACATTCGACAGGCGCCCCGTTCCCGCGTCGGTCGTCGTGATTCCCTTGCGCGTATAGCCTGCGACGGCCTGCGCATAGGTCAGACCGGTACCGGTCGCCGTGAGCGTAAATGAGCCGATCGAATCAGCGGGGTTGCCGCTGGCTTCCTGCAGCAGGTACAGCGCATCGGGCACTGACCAGTTCGCCAAGCCGCCAGACTGCCGCGGGTCGGCGAGGAAATCAGTCCACTCGGTGGAGTTGCTCGGAAACGCGATGTTGGCCGTGTCCACGATCCATTTCGGTTGGATCGCGATCGAGAGGGTCGCATAGGCCGCCGCCGTAGCAAGCGTTGCCGTCGTGCCCGCCGCGGTCGCGGCCGCGGCGATAAATGATCCGGTGGCGACGGCCATTCCGACGCCGCCCACAAAGTTCTCGTCGGACTGCTCGGTGTAGCTGATGCCGTCCGGGTTGGTGTAGCCGCTAGTCTGCGCCGACCCGCTCAGTACGGAGTTGCCAACGATGAAAAACTCCAAGCACTGGACGGTAAGCGTCGTCAGCGTCGACCCGTTCACTGCCGTAGCGTCAGCATCCGAATGGTTGGTGCCGAAAATGACCGGGATCAGTGCCGTACCGCCGCGCACCGTGTGGATCCGCGAGCACGTCAGTGTGCCCACAGTGCTCGTGATCGGCGACGCCATCGAACTGGACGTGGCCTGACATACGTACACGGTCAGGACGCACGCGATCGTGCCCGCGCCAGTCGCCGTCCCGAGCAGCGTGAATCCGTTGGCAGTCCCCAGCGTCCCGCCGCCGACCATGACTAGGATCCCCACGTCGCCGGTGACATGCGTCGGCCACGGGACGGTCTGATTGACCGACCCAGATTGCGTGGTCCCCGCCGCTTGATAACGGGATCGCTGGTAGGATCGGGACGCCCAAGGCGGCCTACTCGGCGACCTCAAGCGACCACTCGAAGAGCATCGACGCGGTGCCCGATGCGCTCATGCCGTCGATCGACAGCGCGCCGCCGCCTTCGAGCAGCTCCTGGTGGTCCGGATCGAGCGCGAACCAGTTGCCCGGCCCCGACGCCGAGCATGGCGTGCTGCGCGTCAGACAAGGTAAGCTCGGCAAAGAGCGGTTGCTGCCGCTCGACCCGAGCGTCGTCACGCATCTGATCGAC
>JANXWU010000498.1 GCA_025350985.1 Spartobacteria bacterium
TGTAGCGGCGGTCTGTGACCGTCGCAAACTTCCTTTGGCAAATGAGGCGTTCAGACGGCTGCCACTGCCTGATGTTCCAACGTCACAGTCCCGTCGGGTGATCGATGAACTCCCACGGCACGCGAAACTTTTTCGACAGATGCGCGGCGAGCGCTTTGACCCCGAAAGTTTCCGTCGCGTAATGCCCGCCGTAAATCAGGTTCACACCCAATTCCTCGGCGAGCAGATACGAGTGGTGAGGCCCTTCACCCGTGATGAAAGTGTCCACGCCTTCCGCCGCGGCTTTGGCGATTTCGCCACCCGCCCCGCCCGTGACGACGCCGATGCGCTCGATTTTTTCCGGCCCTCCGGGCGCGAGATGAACGGATGTGCCCAGCGCGCGTTCGCAGCGATGAATCAGTTCGTCGCGCCCCACCGACGCGCGCGATTTCAATCCGATGAATTGGTTTTTCTCGAAGAAAAACGGCTCGGTTTTTTTCAGGCCAAGCGCCGCGCAGAGCAGCGCGTTATTGCCGACGCGCGGATGCAAATCAAGCGGCAGATGCGCGCTGTAAATGGCCAGGTCACCCGCGAGCGCCGTCCGGAGTTTGGAAAAATGCGCGCCGACCAGTGGCTGCACGCCGTTCCAAAAAAGACCATGATGCACCAAGAGCAAACTCGCCCCGCGCTGCAACGCCACGTCGATGGTGAACGCGCACGCATCGACGGCTGCGGCAATTTTTTTCACGCCACCAGAGTTCTCGATTTGCAGCCCGTTGAGCGCGTTCGGCCAGTCGTGGACGGCTCTGACTTTTAAAAAATCGTCCAAGTGCCCGACGATCGATTGCAACTTTGTCATGGTGATGACTGTTATTGATCGACAAGTCCTTGTCAGATAAGTTTTCTGCCAGCAAAACGAAGGAGCCAGATCATGCCCACCATCGAAGCCAGCCCTGCCGAGTCTCTCGCGAACTGCCCGCTCTGCGGCGAGCCCTTGCGCGAAAACCCGGAGGCGTGCAGCAAATGCGACTGGGTCACCGGCTATCAGGAGCAGCAGGGATTTTCACTGAACCGGCGCGATGCGGGGGCGGCTTTGTTAAGTCTGGCCGTGCCCGGACTTGGACACGTTTACAAAGGTTACAACACGCTTTCTCTGCTGATGCTCGGCGGCGCGGCGGTCACTTCCGCCTTCGCCGTCGCCTTTTTCACCATCGTTTTTCCCATCCCAGCCAGTCCGCTTCTGCTCGCGAGCTATTGGGGATTTGCGGCGATTCATGCGTATGCGGCGCACGATTACAATCCGCCAGCGGGCGAGATTGTCTGGAAAATGCTCGCCATGCTTATCGCCGGAATTGTCGGCGCGGCGCTGACGATTGCGCTGGCGGCGAAGTTTTTGCATTTCGCGATTTGAGCGAGCAAATGCGTTGCGGGTGAGGGCGCGTGCGGCTTAAGTGCGGCCATGTTAAGCGCAGGAATCGTCGGGCTGCCCAACGTCGGCAAATCCACTCTCTTCAACGCCGTCACGCGGTCTCGCAAAGCCGAGGCAGCGAACTATCCATTTTGCACCATCGACCCGAACGTCGGCGTGGTGATCGTGCCCGACCCGCGCCTGGATGCTCTGGGGAAAATGTCGAACACGAAGAAGATCGTCCCGGCGGCGATCAACTTCGTGGACATCGCGGGCTTGGTGAAAGGCGCGAGCCAGGGCGAAGGTCTCGGCAATCAGTTTCTCAGCCACATTCGCGAGTGCGACGCGATCGTGCAGGTCGTGCGTTGTTTTGAAAACGACGACATCCATCACGTCAGCGGCACCATCGACCCCGTGCGCGACATCGAAGTGATCAACACCGAGTTGATGCTCGCCGACCTCGCCACGCTGACTAAGCGCCGCGACCGCGCGCAAAAAAACGCGCGCACCGGGGACAAGGACGCGAAGGCCGAGCATACGCTCGCCGACAAGCTCATCGCGCACCTGGACTCGGGAAAACCCGCCATCACCTGTGACCTTTCCGACGACGAAAAAAAACTCGCCCGCGACTTTTTCCTCCTCACTTGGAAACCGACGATCTTTGCCTGCAACGTCGCCGAAACCGATCTCGGCCACGTCTCCGCCGACATCGAAGCAGCCAGCGGCCAGGAGGGCGACCTGCCGAAATACACGGACAACGGACTGCACCCGTCGGCGCGTTTCGTGCAGACGGTGCGTGATTATGCACGCGCGCATTTCGGCAGCGAGGCGGTGGTTATCAGCGCGCAAATTGAGAGCGAAATGGTCGATCTCTCGGCGGAGGAAGCGGCGGATTATTTGCAAAGCCTCGGCGTCAGCAGCAGCGGCGTCAGTTCACTCATCCGCGCGGTTTACCATCTGCTTGGGCTGCGCACTTATCTCACCACGGGCGAAAAGGAAACGCGCGCGTGGACCATCCGCATCGGCGACAAGGCACCTGCTGCCGCGGGCGTCATTCACACCGATTTCGAGCGCGGTTTTATCGCCGCGGAAATCGTCCACTACGACGATCTCATCCGGCTCGGCTCATTTCCCAAAGCGCGTGAAGCCGGCAAGCTCCGCGTCGAAGGCAAGGAATACGTGATGCAGGACGGCGACGTGGTGGACTTCCGGTTCAACGTCTAAAGAGTCGCGGACGGATGGTGAGCGATTTTCGGAGGAGCCTTGCTTAAGGCCGGCTTAACACCACGTCCGCTTCGGTTTTGATGGAACCACCTTTTCCGGGCGGCGGCGGAGCGGTCGTGCCATCAACCAAGTGGTTCAAAGTATAAGCCACCAGTGGATTGACGAGCGGAGTTCCGTCCTCGCCTTTGATTCCATCCAAGTGTAACTCATAGACCCGCCACGGCACTAACTCGGCCAGCTCCACCGACACTTGCCGGCGGTCCGGCGACAAGGTGACAGACTTAACGGCCACGTCGTGCTGATCGAACTGTTTCGATCCATACTCGGCGTGGTATTCATAGTAATAGCGATGGAACTTATAAGCCGATAACTCCGACGCGCTGGAAGCTTCCACCGGGCGGGTAAAGGTAAGGTCAAAGCCCTTCTTGGTTAGTTTCATCGTTAACACGTCCAACGGAACCTTGCCGGTCCAGGTTATATGCTGGATACCTTTGTCGCCCGCCCAGCCGTGATCGGTTTGTCCCACCCACAAGCTTCCATCCGGCGCGAACGCCAGCCGGTTATCACCAGCGCGCAATCCGCCTTTTTGAATAAGTGGAACGCTTGCTCCCTGTAACTGGCCGTCCACCTTTTCCAGCATCAAGCGGAGCAGCATCGGACGGTTCATTTCGCCGATGAGTATCTGCCCGGCAAACGGCCCAAACTTCCCCTTGGTTGCATCGAGCAGAGGTTGTGACGGCGAGTTGGCGTGGACGCCATAGGGAAAGACAATCGTGGGGCGGGTGCGAGCCTGATCGAGTTCTTCGATGGGGATTTCCAGCGGTGGGCGCGTGTTGCCTTCCTTCCACGCGAGCGCGGCGGGGTGACCGTAGAATTTTCCCTGCTCGACGTGATAAAGCGGACACGCCCCGAGCCAGTCGCCCTGGTTGTCCGGCGTGAAAAGATTCCAGTCCGCATCGAAGCCCAGCCCGTTCGGCGAGCGAAAACCAGACGCCCAGGGAATCAGTTTGCCCTCGGGAGTGATCTTTACGATCCAACCCCGCCACGGCACGGCGGAATACATGCGCGCGGGTCGTGTGCTCAACGGATTGTATTTTCCCCGCACCTCGTAGCGCACGCCCGCACCGCTGGAGCCGGTGTTGAGCGCGACCACGAAGTTCCCTTCCTTGTCCAGCACCGGCCCGAACGCAAACTCATGGTAGTTCCCCGACAAGCCGAAGTCGTCGCAGATCGTCTCGTAACTATCCGCCTCCCCGTTGCCGTCGGTGTCACGCAGGCGCGTCAACTCAGGACGCTGCATCACGACGATTTCCGTATTGCTCATCGCGACGACGCCGAGCGGATCGTGCAGACCTTCGGCGAAAAGTTTCCACGTCCTGCTCTTCGGCTCGTAGGTGTAAACTTCGCCGTGATGGAAACACGCGACGAGGCGTCCGTCGGGCATGAACGCGAGGCCTCCGACTTCATCGGAAAGGCCGCGCGGCAGCTCGATATTCTCGATCCGGTAGTAGTCGTTGACCAAAGTCGGCACCGTTACTTTCGCTGGTTTTTTCGGTCGATCGGCCGGCGGAGGCTTCGACAAACCGGCAGTCGAAGAAACGAAAATGAGAGCGGCGATAAGTGACAGGGATTTCATTTATTTGACCTCCGTTTTGCGAAACTTTTTTGAAGTGAGCCGGGTTGAAAGCGTGTCATTCCGAGCGGAGGGGACTGAGCGCAGCGAACGGAACGCAGTCGAAGAATCTCATGCTTGATGAGCAGCGCGGCTCATCGCGTGCTTCTTCGACTCCCGCTTCGCCCGCTTGGGCGGGCTGCGCTCCGCTCAGCATGACATCGTGTTTCATTCTTAGTTTTTTAAACGTTCGCTTTTCTGAATTTCGCGAATTTCCTTCTCGTCGAGCACGCGATCAAAGATGCGGAACTCGTCGAGCGCTCCGGAAAAAAACTGCGCACCATCCAGCGAGCCGAGCACCAGCGGGGCGTCTGGCAGGGCAACCATCATGGATGCGTCGCCTGTTTTTTTCCCATCCAGCCAAAGCGCCGCTCCCTTCGGGGAAAATGTCATCGCGACGTGATGCCATTCGCGGTCGCTGATATTTTGCGAGCGCAAATCCATTGAAAAAGAATTGGCCTGCGCCGTCGCGGACGTGGACGTGCCATTGCAGCTCACGCCAAATCCGGAACCGCCGACGTTGTATCCCATGACCAGTTGCCCGCCGCCGCTTTTCGCGCCGAGGATCACCTGATCTTTTGCGTCCGGCTTGTTCACCAGCGTCCAGAATTCAATCGTCGCGCCCTGTTTCAAATCGCTCGCTTTGAGGGCGAGTTTCAACTGCGTTTTTTTCCCGTCGAACTTGATCGCCCGTCCTTTCACGCCGGGTGTCGTGGTGCCTATTTTGTTCGGCAGCACGTCGTTCATGGAATAATAGAGCAGCGGTTCTTTGCCGGGAATTTCCGTGGTTGTAATCGTGAAATCGCCCGCCTGTTCCGGTGTCAACTCCAGCACGCCGCTCTGAAAATCGCCGACCGACGAAGTGATCGTCCCGCCCTCGGAATCGGCGACGTAGAACACAGGATGCCCCGCGTTCGAGATGGCAAAATGCGACACGAGACCGTTGCCGTGGTGGAGCGGCTTGATCGTTTCGTGGACGGTGATGCCGTCGATCTCGTAGTGAAATTCCGGGAACCGATCGACGAGCCGGTAGCCGCGAAATTTCACATGCGGATTTTTTTTCGCATCGCCGATCCGGAGCGGAAAAGTGTCGCCCGCGCGCCAGTAGATGCGGCCCTTCACCTCCGCAAACGCATCGCCGTTTGCCTTCCAGTGTGGCGAGGGATCGACGAACCCGCCCTTCCAAGCGTAACGCAGCCGGCACGCGCCCGCGTCCCAACAAAAATTCTGTTCACCGGGCAGCG
>JANXWU010000521.1 GCA_025350985.1 Spartobacteria bacterium
GTGTTGCGACCTCACTCCTTTGCGAGACGGATGACAAATATCAATACTTTGGACCGAAATTTCATTTAATCAAAGCCGGAGTTTTGCAACTGATATTTCCATGCGTCTCAACGCCAAAATTCCATCCGACGCTCTCGTAAAGAAAGCCCTGCATCGCCTGACCGCGATTTACGTGTTGTCGCTGGTATTACTGCTGGCGGCGCTGGAATGGTGGGGCGAGCGAAATTGGCTGCTGGCGGCTCTCCTTTACCTGCCGCCGCAGCTTTGGCTGGCGCCGCTCGCGGTCTTGCTGCCCATCAGCTCATGGCTGCGACCCGCGCTCTGCTTTCCGCAAATCGCCTGTGTCGCCTTGGTGGGCCTGGCTTTCCTGCATATCCGGTGGCACGCGCGACCGGGGCCCAGTCCCGGCTTCTTGACGCTCGTCACCAACAACTACGGCCAGAGCGGTGGCCGCAGCTTGGAGCCTTTTCTCGACGCGGAGAATCCCGACTTGGTGCTCCTGCAGGAGACGGGAAATGTCCTGCCGTGGCGGAAAAAATTCCCCGACCGGTTCGTCCAGGCGCAGGGTGAGTTCATCGCCATCAGCAAGTATCCTATCAAGAGCGCGTCGCTGGTCACCTCGGCAAAATGGCTGGGCCGGCCAGTGGCGGCGCGGTTCGAGATTAGCTTTCACGGGAAAAGAGCGACCGTCTTCAGCGTGCATCTTCCCACCCCGCGCCCCGACTTTGCCAAGCTGAAAGGTCTTGGCCTCCTCAAGGAACTGGCCGGCCGTAACCGGCGCCTTTCCGATGGCCTCTCCTTCCGGGAGTCGATGGCTGCCCGCATCGAGCTGGCGCGAAGTCTGCGCGAAGTTTTTGCCCGCGAATCAAACCCATTCATCGTCGCCGGCGATTTCAACGTGCCCGATCACGGCTGCATCTATCATCTCTTCGCGTCCAGCCTCACCGACGCCTTCGCGCACAGCGGGCGCGGGTGGGGGCTCACCTTTCCGGGCTCCACTCGCAACCCGCTGACTGGTTTCGGCCCGTGGATGCGCCTCGATCAAGCGTTTGCGGGCAAAGGCTGGGAACCGGTTTTCTGCGAGGCGGAACCCCGCCGCCGCTCGCAGCACCGCGCTTTGCTGGCGATTTTCAGGCCCTCGGAAAAATCCTAGGGCGAGTCATGAACTTTGGTGACGGGAAACGCCAAGCGGCGTCTGATCTTTCATCTCAGCGAGGAGGAGATCGAATAGGGAGGTTGGTGAGTGGCCGAACCGTTGCGAGGCACGAGCGACCCAAGGGCACCGCTTGTCTCACCTGCCTGCGCCCCGGATGCAATCAAGCAAGCGCGTCGCGGCTATACTTAATGGCGCGGGCCAGTTCAGTCATGCGATCCGAGCCGGCGGGAATCTTATATTCAAACTCAATCGTGCCTTGAATGTTCCACTTGTTATCGCGGATCAGGCGCAGCACTTCGGCAATCGGCGTGTCCCCTTCGCCAAAAGGTGTGTTGGGACCGTTGTTAAACTTCCGGTCTTTCAAATGCACATGCGTGACGCGGTCGTGATATTGCTTGAGGAACGGCACCGGCGAAGTGTTGTTGCCCGCGACAAAGTGCCCGAGATCCACGTTGGCGCCATTGTATTTCGCGAGCGAAAACGCCTTCTCCCAATGCTCGGGCTTCGTAGTGGCGTGGCCGTGATAGCCTACCATGAGCTGGTGCTTGTCGGCGAACTGCCCGAGGCGTTTTAGTTCCGATTCCGTGTGGGAGATTTCCGTGGAAATGGCGCGGCCACCCAACGCCTTCGCCAAAGTAAAGGCATAGTCAATCTCGTCGTCTTTCATCCCGAAGATTCCGTCCACCTTGACTATTTCAATCAGCACGCCCGCTGCCTCGTATTGGGCGCGGAATTCCTTCACGCGATTCATGGAAACAGACTTACGCCACTCGCGAATTTTTTCCTTGTTGGCCGCGGCCTGTTCCTTGGACGCGCCTTTCTTCGAGCCGGCCAGGTCCGCTGGCAGACCTAGGAATGCTTCGACGGGCTGGGTTCTTAACTCCACCCCACTTATCCCAAGTTGGACGCAGTTCTTAAGAATGTCGTCGCCACTCATCCCTGCATTGGCAAAGCTATAAGGCACGTTAAGGCCGATCTGGACGCCCGCCACTTTGGAGTTGGGCTTGGCGGAGTCGCCGGCAGCGAAGAGGTATCTCGGGACAGCTAGCAGTGCGGTTCCGGGCAGGGCAGTCAAGGCTAGCTTTGCAAATTCACGACGAGTATGGAGAGACATATAAGTATAGGTTGAAGTTATCGTTGGTTATAGCTTGGCGGGTTCGGCAGTCCAGACTTTGATGTCGTCAAAGTAGCCGTCCTTGCCGGCGACGCCGAGTTCGATCTTGGATTTGGTGGCATGGCCGATGCCGGCAGACTCAAGGAAGGCAACAGGTTTGCTATCAATGGTCACGCGCATTTTGTCGCCGACCGTTTCTACGACCAAGACATACCATTTGCCTGCTTCGAGTTTAACCGGGAAGCTCGCGCTGTGCGTGGCGAGCAGTTTGTTGATTTCGTCCTTATTCTTCGCGGAGTCTTTTCGCAACTCGATCAGCGCATTGCTTTGGCTGCCGTCGCGCTCATCCGCGATCGTCACCTTGTCGAGGCGCACCTGCGCGCGGCAAAGATGCCCGTAGTGGGAGCCGGTGAATTTGCGGTCGTCGAACTCGACATCCATCATGCTGTTGCCTTCAAATTTGATTCTTACCTCGACGACGCTGTCCTTGGTCGGAAGCTCCAGTCCGTACACGGCGGCGTGGGCGGTGATGGCCGGCTTGCCGTCTGCGGCGGGAACATTCTTGTCGCGGGTTTGCGTGCCCTTGAGCACGCCTTTTTCGACGGCAAAGGTATCCACAACCCGGTGCCAGCGCTTGTCGAGCGTGGTGTCTTCAAAGCTGTCGGAGAAAAGAAGCTCCTTTTTCTTGGCGATCGAATCGGCAGGGATGGCGGGCGGTTCCGCAGCGAGGACAATGGAGGGGGTAAGCAGGCAAAGGAGCAGGCGCAGGTTCATAATGGGTGGGATAGGTTGATAAGCTATACCGCCTGCATCCCGGTGAACACAAGCTTCCGCTTTGGTGAACTCCGATGCTTGCCCAGGCCGGGGAAATAACAGAGGCTAAACAACAGCCCAAGTGTTAAAGGCCATCTTCCAAGGAACACGCGCACCGTTTGCGTGTCAGACTCAACGACAAAATATGAAAACCTCTTCTTTATCTCTCGTGCGGGTTTCGCTGGCGGTCGTGCTCATCGCCGCGCGAAGCGTGGTCGCGGAAACACCCGCTTGGATCGCCGAAGCGAACAATGCCTTTGCGCTTGATCTCCATAAGAAGCTGGCGGCCAGCGCGGACGGCAATGTGTTCTTTTCCCCCAACAGCATCGAAACCGCGCTCGCGATGACTCACGCTGGGGCCCGCGGCGATACGGCGACTGAAATGGCTGGCGTGCTGCGCCTTCCCGCCGGGAATCCCCGGCTGCACCAAGACCTCTGCGGCTTTCTTCAGGAACTGAACGCGGCAAAAACGAATGGGAAATCGCGGGGTTATGACCTGACGGTGGCGAATGCTTTGTGGGGACAGCAGGGCTTTTCGTTCCTGCCCGAGTTTGTGCAGTTGCTGAAAACAAATTACGCGGCAGGACTGAACGAGGTGGATTTTAAGACGGATGCCAGCGGCGCGCGCAAGACGATCAATGCGTGGGTCGAAAAACAAACCCACGACAAAATCAAAGACCTCATCGGTCCCGGCGTGCTGACCGCCGACACGCGTCTTGTTCTAACCAATGCCATTTACTTCAAGGGCGACTGGGCCTCGCCCTTTCCCAAGAAAGGCACCAAGGATGAGCCGTTCCACCTTTCCACGGGCCGGAAAATCACGACGCCCCTCATGCACCGCGAGGGAACTTACGGCTACATGGAGAATGGCAGTTTCCAAGCTTTGAAGCTCCCCTACGTGAACCAAGAACTCTCCATGATCGTCCTGCTTCCGCGCGAGAGGGAAGGTTTGCCCGCGCTCGAGAAATCGTTGACGCCGGAGATAATCGCCGGCTGTTTTTCCAAGCTCCACCATCAAGAGGTGGTGGTCTCGCTGCCAAAATTCAAAGTCACCGCCCAGTTCGAGTTAAGCCGCACGCTGAGGGACATGGGAATGAAAAACGCCTTCGGTGCCGGCGCCGATTTTTCAGGCATGACGGGGGCCAAAGATTTCGTCATCTCGAACGTGATTCACAAAGCCTTCGTCGAGGTGAATGAAGAGGGCACCGAAGCCGCCGCCGCGACCGCGGTCGTAATGATGCCCTCGGCGGTGGCGGAGCCAAAACCAAAGCCGGTGTTTCGCGCCGACCACCCGTTTCTCTATTTCATCCGTCACGAGAAATCGGGAGTCATTCTTTTCATGGGAAGGCTGAACGAGCCGAAATAGTTTGCGCTGCGAAACCGGGCTCTGACATTTTGAAATCGACGCCAGCGCCGCAGCAGAACTCATCAACCATGGAACTAAACCTTGTCGATATTTGGAAGGCGCTCACCGCCGAGGAGAAGACGGACGCATGCGCAGCCTTTTGGAAACGGAAGGACCCGGCGAGCCGTCAAGCCCAGGCGCTGGTGCTCCAGCAACTCGCGCCGCTTTATAATTTTCGTCCCGTTTACATCGAGAGAAAATCGCCGGACGAAAAGGCAAAGCTGCTGCTGGGGCGGATCGAACGGCCCGTGATGCGCGACGTTCGCGACGAGGCGGTGCAGATTTTTTTGCTGACACGAAAAGGTGAGATCGTGCGGCGGTTTCTCGATGTTCAAGGCATCGCGCATGACGAAGGACTGATCGGCGACGACGTGCCCGCGCCGGAGGAAGAGTCGCTCCGCCGGGGCATCGCGGCGCTGGTGGCGGAGTTTCCCCGTCGCGATGTGGCTTTATATTTGGGCTTTTCGGTGGCCTGCAAAAATAATGATTTTTGGCAGCACCTCGAGCGGGCGGTCGAGGCGGAGATGCCCGACTTGGCGGAATCGCTCCTCGCCGCTGAACCGACGACCGGAAGTTAAGAGGCGCTTCCGGCTTCAAGTTTCTCAAGTCTCGGAGCAAAGAAAAAACCCGGCCATTGCTGGCCGGGTTTTTGGAGACGGAGGAATGAAGCTTAAATTAGGTTGTTAGTAGTTTTCTTCCTCGCTCGCAGTTGTTGATTTAGCACTCGCTATGCCAACCTTGGATCGCCATCCAAATAAATCCGGGCATGGTTCGCCCATCGCTGGCTTGCGCGCCTTTGCGCTAGCATGTCGGCGTGATCGAATCCAAGTCGCCGCCTTCCGCTCAGGACATTGCCGCGCATTACGACGAGTTGGATTATTTCTATCGCGCCGTCTGGGGTGAGCACATTCATCACGGGCTTTGGTCGAGTGGGAACGAATCGCTCGCGCTGGCCGCTCGGCAGTTGTTGGATTTGGTCGCGGAAAAGGCGCACGTCACACGCGGGTCGCAGGTCTGCGATGCGGGCTGCGGCTACGGCGCGGCGGCGCGGTTACTGGCCCGCGAGCGCGGAGCGGAGGTGACGGGGCTGACGATTTCGACCGCGCAGTTTCATTTCGCAATCGCGCAAAACGCCGGTGCGCAAAACCCGCGTTTTGTTCTTGGTGACTGGCTCGATCACCCGTTGCCGGAAGCGGGCTTTGACGCCGTCATCGCCGTGGAAAGCAGCGAGCACATGAGCGACAAGCGCGCCTTTTTTGCGCAAGCGCGCCGGGTGTTGCGGGCGGGCGGGCGGCTGGTCGTCTGCGGCTGGCTGGCGCACGACCAGGCGTCCCCGGCCTCGCGGCGATTCTTGCTCGCACCGATTTGCCGCGAAAGTCACATGCCTGCGCTCGGCACGGAGAGCGAGTACCGCGAGTTCCTGCGCGCCGCTGGTTTTGCGCTGGATTCATTCGACGACCTCACGCCGCAAGTTCAGCGGACGTGGCCGGCGATGGTTCGGCAATTCGCGGCACATCTGCGCCGACACCCGCGCGATGTGCGTTTCCTTTTTGGCCAGCATCGGCGCAATCGCCTCTTCGCGCGCACCATCCTCCGCATTCTCATCGGCTTCAAAACAGGCGCGCTCCGCTACGGGATTTTCGCCGCGCACAAAATCTGATTCATTGCGTTGCGCGGCGCAGTCCGGCATTTTCAATTCACGCAGCTTTCGATGAATTCGCCCGCCGACATGACCCGCCCGCCGGCTCCCCTCGCGGAACAAACGCCCGCCTCGCCGTGTCCAACGGGCACAGACGAGGACAACGACTTGATCACGCAATTTCTCAGCGGCTCCGAATCCGCGTTCGACACCCTGGTGCTCCGGCATCAGCAACGCGCGTTTTCGATTGCCTACGGCCTGCTCGGCAGCCACGAGGACGCCGCCGAGGTCGCGCAGGATGCGTTTGTAAAAGTGTGGCACGCCTTGGCGGGATTCCGGCGCGACGCATCCTTTACTACCTGGCTTTTTCGCATCGTGACCAATCTCGCGCACAACAAAAACCGGCACGCGGTCGTCCGGGGAAAAGGCCGCATCGTGCCCATCGACGGCGCGGACGGTGAATCGATCCCGCTGCCCGATTCCAGACCGAGCGCGAGCGAGGAGGCGATGGCGAAAGAAAGCGAGCAACGCCTGCTCGACGCGCTCGACCAACTGGGCGCGGACCACCGCGAAGTCGTCGTGCTCTACTCCCTCCAGGAAGCCAGCTACGAGCAAATCGCCGCCACCCTCGACCTCTCCGTCGGCACGGTTAAAAGCCGGCTGTTCCGCGCGCGCCAGGAACTCACCCGCCTTTTGAGGAAACCATGAGCCCACCCGAAATTTTCGATTATCTCGAAGGCCGGTTGAGCGAGGAGGCGCGGGCGGAACTGCAACTGCGCATCGCCGCAGAACCCGCTCTGCAAAAGGATTTGGAGGCGGCGCGGGAAATGGAACGCGGGTTCGCCGCGTTGCGGAAAGCGACGCCGCCCGCGGATTTGCTCGACCGGACGCGGTGGCAAATCAACGCGGCCAAATCCGTCGTAAACGAGGCGGCGGGCGGCGGGCGGACCTTTCCATCCTGGGCGTGGCCCGTCGCGGCGGCGGCGATCGTGCTGCTGGGCGTCGGTGGAATTTTCCTCCACGAACGAAATACCGATTTGGTCCGCATCACCACCGCGTCCGCCCCTTCCGACCCGGAGCCAAACCGCCCGGACGCCCCCGCGCGGGACGCAACGGTGGCGGACCTCGGCGACCTGCGCACTTCGCTCGTCCGCACGGCGGAAAAAAATCTGCCGACACCCATCCTCGCGTCCGAACAAATCGAACTCCCGTCTGCGCAAAGTGAATTGATCGCGCGCGCCGAGGAAGTCATCCGCCTCGCGGCTGAGGCCGGCGGCAGCGCGTTGAAAAGTGATTCCGCGCCCGGAGAGCAACGGGTGCTGGCTTCCATTCCGCAGGATCAAATGGAATCTTTTCGCCGCGCGATCGACCGCGTTTCCGAACGGGAAATTGATCGGCCGGTAAAGGTGGGAACAGACAAACTTGCCGAAGCGGCA